>NZ_JBSFMM010000155.1:0-26922 GCF_053599555.1 Streptomyces sp. NPDC000941 | reverse complement strand
CGGCCGCGGCCGGGCCGACGGTGCCGACCGCCGCGCCGGAGCCGCCCGAGGCCGCCCCGGCCCCCGTGCCCCCTCCGCGTACGGCCCGGGTGGCCCCGCTCCCGATGCCGCCCGCAGCTCCCCCGGCTCCACGCCCCGCGCCGGCGGCCCCCGCCACCACCGCGCCCGCCCCGGGATGCGACTTCAGTCTGTACTTCTTCGGCGACTACCCCGAGGACGCCGAACGCGACAAGTACGCGCTGATCATGGCGGCGGCCGAGTTCGCCGACCAGCACGGCTTCCATGCCCTGTGGTTCCCGGAGCGCCACTTCAACTCCTTCGGCGCGCTCTTTCCCAATCCCTCGGTCCTCGCCGCCGCGCTCGCCGGCCGGACCAGCCGGATACGTCTGCATGCCGGCTCGGTCGTGCTCCCGCTGCACCACCCGGTCCGGGTCGCCGAGGAATGGTCGGTCGTCGACAACATTTCCGGTGGCAGGGCCGGCCTGTGCCTGGCGAGCGGCTGGCACGCCACCGACTTCGCGCTCGCCCCACAGCACTTCGGCCGACACCGGGAGGTGATGTACGAGCAGCTGGCGACCCTGCGGCAGCTGTGGTCGGGGCGGCCACTCGCGATGACCGCGGGCGACGGCGAGCCGGTCGAGGTCCGGCTGCACCCGCGTCCGCTCCAGGAGCGGCTTCCCCTGTACGTGGCCGTGGTGGGCAACCCGGACAGCTACCGCCGGGCGGCCGCCGAGGACCTGGGCGTGGTCACCAATCTGATGACACAGACCGTCGAGCAACTGGCCGAGAACATCGCCCTGTACCGGCGCACCCGCGCCGAGCACGGCCTCGATCCGGCGGCGGGCCGGGTCGTGGTGCTCGTGCACACCTACCTCGGCGACGACGCACAGCGCGCACGCGCCGAGGCGTACCGCCCCTTCGTGTCCTACCTGCGCTCCTCGCTGTCCCTCTTCGACCAGGTCACCAACAGCCTGGGTTTCGAGGTCGATCTGGACAGCGCCCCCGAGGAGGACGTGGAGTTCCTGCTCGGCCGCGCCTACGAGCGCTACTGCGACTCCCGCGCCCTGATCGGCGACGAGCGCGGCGCCGCCGGGACGGTGCGCCGACTGGTGGCCGCCGGAGTGGACGAGATCTCGTGTTTCGTCGATTTCGGCGTCCCAACCCAGCAGGTGCTGGCGGCGCTGCCGGTGCTCGACCGGGTACGCCGCCGGGAGCAGTCCACGGCACGGGAGCAGGTCACGCTGGTGCCGGAGCGGATGCCGCTGTCGCCGGCGCAGCGCCGCATCTGGTTCCTGGAGCAGCTGCACCCCGGCACCAGCATGTACCACGAGCCCAAGGCGATCCGCCTGGACGGCCCGCTGAACGTCGAGGCGCTGCGGTGGGCGTTGCGACGGGTCGCGGAGCGGCATCCCGCGCTGCGGACGGTGTTCGGGGTCACCGACGGAGTGCCGTACCACGAGACACTCGACCGGACACGGCTCGAGTGTCCGATCGAGGACCACGGCGGGGCGACGGAGGAAGAGGCGCTGCGCGCCACGCTGGAGACAGAGGGGCGCCGCCTCCTCGACCTGAACACCGGCCCGCTGGTCAGGGCCCGGCTGCTGCGCCTGTCGGAAGAGCGGCATGTGCTCTTCCTGCTGGTCCACCACATTGTCTTCGACTCTTCCTCCACGGTGGTGCTGGTCCACGACCTCGCCGCCCACTACCGCTCCTGGCCGCACGGCGAGCCCGCACTGCCACACCTCGCCGAGGCGCCCCCGTACGACCGGCCGGACCCCGCCGAGCTCACCGAATCCCTCGCGTTCTGGCGGCGGGAGCTGAGCGGCGTGCCGCAGCTCTCGCTCCCCACCGACCGGCCACGTCCGCCGGTGAGATCGGGAGCGGGCGCGAGCCTGACCCATGAGCTGGCCGCCGAGCTCGTCGACAGGGTGCGGACGTTCGCCGCCGCACACCGCGCCACCCTTTTCATGACGCTCATCGGTGCCATCGGCGCGGTGCTCGGCCGGTTCAGCGGCCAGCAGGACGTGGTCCTCGGTACCGCGGTCGCCGCCCGGCCGGCCGGCGCCGAACACCATGTCGGTCTCTTCCTCGACACCGTCGCCCTGCGCCTGGACCTCACCGGCGACCCGGACTTCCCGACCCTGCTGCACCGGGTGCGGCAGCGGAGCACCGCGGCGTACGAACACCGCGGCGTCCCCTTCGACGAGTTGGTCGGCGCGTTGAACCCGCGGCGCGACCCCAGCCGCAATCCGCTCTTCCAGGTGATGGTGGAGTACGAGAACGAGGGCGAGGTGGACTTCGATCCGCCGCGGCTGACGGCCACGCTCCTGGACATGCCGAGTGCCCGCGCCCCGTTCGACCTCAGTGTCTATCTGACGCATCACCGCGACGGCGTGCGGTTCATGGTCGAGTACGACACCGCTCTGTTCGACGAGAGCACCGTGCGCCGATTCGTGGACTACGTGGAGCAGACGCTGCGCCGCGCCCTCGATGCCCCCGGCGCACCGCTCGGCGAACTGACCGCCGTCACCGGCGCCGACCGCGACGCCCTGGCCCGGCTGGGACACCAGGACGACCCGCTGCTCGCCCCCGAGGACACACCCACCCTGCACGGCCTGTTCGAGCGGCAGGCGCGCCGGACCCCGGATTCCGTCGCGCTGATCAGCGGCGAACGGCACGTGCACTACGGGGAGTTGGACGCATACGCCAACCGGCTCGCCCGGCGGCTGCGCGCCCGGGGCTCGGTGCGCGGGGAGCGCGTGGCGGTGCTTCTGCCGCGCGGCCCGCAGCTGATCACCGCTTTGCTGGCCGTGCTCAAGAGCGGCGCCGCGTATGTGCCCCTCGACCCCTCCGTGCCCACCCCGCGGCTCGCCCGGCTCCTGGGCGACGCCGCCCCCGTTCTGCTGCTGACCTCGGACGCCGCCCTGGCACTCCACCCGGACCTCGCGGCACGGCTGCCGATCCAGCTGGCCGAGGAGGCCCGCGACACCCTCCAGACCGAGCCGCTTCAGACCGGGCCGCTTCAGGACGGGACTCGGCCGGAGGATCCCGCCTACTGCATCTACACCTCGGGCTCGACCGGCCGCCCCAAGGGCGTCGTCGTCCCCCACCGCGGACCGGCCAACCTGGTCCGCGGACACCTTCGGCGTCGGCCGGCGCTGCGTACCCTGCAGTGGACCTCGCCCGCGTTCGACGTCAGCGTGCAGGAGATCTTCACCACGCTGGCGTCCGGAGCCGCACTCGTCCTGATCGGCGACGAGGTGCGGCACGATCCCGCTGCCCTGGCCGAACTGGTGCGGCGCCATGAGGTGCAGCGGATGTTCATGCCCTGCACCCCGCTGAAGTATCTGATCGGGACCGAGCCTCAGCTGCCGTCCCTGCGCGAACTGGTCTCGGCCGGCGAGGCACTCCAGCTCACCGGTGCCTTCCGCCGCTTTCTCGCCGCACACCCGCGGTGTGCGCTGTACAACCAGTACGGGCCCACGGAGGCCTCGATCATCGTCACCTCGCACCTGGTCGACCCGGGCGGCGAGGAGTGGCCGCCGATCGGCACCCCGGTGCCCGGAGCTCGGATCTCGCTCCTGGACGACGCCGGGCGCCAGGTGCCCATGGGCGCCGTAGGCGAGATCTGCGTGGGCGGCGCCCCGGTCGCGCACGGCTACCACGCCCGGCCGAAGGAGACCGCCGCCGCCTTCCTCGACGACGGCGCGGGCGGGGTGCTGTACCGTACGGGCGACCTCGGGCGCTGGCGTACCGACGGCAGCCTTCACTACCGCGGCCGGGCCGACGACCAGGTCAAGATCCGTGGATTCCGGGTCGAACCCGGCGAGATCCAGGCGGCGTTGACCGCGCTCCCCGACGTACGGGACTCGGCCGTCGTACCCCGCCGTGACCGGCACGGCGATATGGAACTGGTCGCCTATCTGGTGCCCACGACCCCAGCGGCCTCGGCGGCCGATGCCGGGCGGCTGCGCGCCGCGCTCTCCGCCGAACTCCCCGACCATCTGGTGCCGCGCCACTGGGTGTGGCTGGAGCGGCTCCCCGTGAACGCCTCCGGCAAGCTGAACCGTGCCGCCCTGCCCGAGCCCGCCGCGGACGACCGGGCCCGGGAGGCCGATGCCGGGCCCGTCACCCCCCTGGAGAAGGCGCTGCACGACCTGTGGTGCGAGGAACTCGGCACACCGCAGGCCCCGTTGACCACCTCCTTCTTCCGGCTCGGCGGCCACTCCCTGAGCGCGATCAGACTGCTGAACCGGATGCGGCACCGCCTGGACATCGACCTCGCCATGGCCGACTTCTTCCTCGATCCGACCATCCGGGGCGTCGTGGCCCGCCACGAGCCCGCCCCCGCGCACGAGGTGGTGGACACCGTGCCGATGCCGTCCACCCTGCGCCGCCTGTGGCGGCGCCACCATGAACGCGCCGACCCGAGCGTCTACAACGTCGCCCACCGCGTCGAGCTGCGGGGCGACCTGGATCCCGGCACCCTCGCCCAGGCCATGGAAGACCTGGTGGGGCGCCATCAGGCGCTGCGCAGCGGGGCGGTGCGGCGCGCCGGCGGAGAGTACGTCGTCGAGGTGCTGGCCGGGGTGTCCGTGGATCTGTCGGTCACCGACCTCTCCACGCACGCCCAGGACACCGCCACCGTCGAGCGGTGGTGCCAGGAGCAGGCGTCCGGCACGTTCGCAATGGATCGGGCACCGCTGTTCCGTTGTCGTCTGGCGCGTCTCGGGGCGGACCGCTGGGTGCTGCTGACCGTGTTCCACCATGCGATCTGCGACGGCTGGTCCATGGGGCTCATCTGGCGCGACCTCCAGGAGCTGTACAACGCGCGGCGGGCCGGCTCCGATGCGCGACTGCCCGTTCTCACCGCACAGTTCACGGATTTCGCACGAGCGGAGCACGAGCTGGGCGACGAGCGCAGGGCGGAACTCGAACGGTTCTGGCGTGCCGAACTCGACGGTGCGCCACTGCGTGCGGCCCTGCCCTACGACCACCCGAGGCCCGAGGCGTTGTCCGGCCGGGGCGCCCTGCACACCGTGGTCATCGACGGTGAAACGCCCCGCCGGGTCGGGGACACCGCGACACACCTGGGCACGACCCCGTACGCCGTGCTGGCGGCGGCGTTCGCCACCTGGCTGGCCGGGGTGTGCGGCGGGCCCGCCGACGTGGTGCTGGCCGCGTCCAGCGCCAACCGCCTGCAACCCGAGCGATCCGAGGTGGTGGGGCTGTTGGGCGACGCCGTCCTGCTGCGCGCCCGGATCGGCGAGGCCCGGACCTTCGCCGACCTCGTGACACAACTCGGCGGGACGCTGTTCACCGCGCTCGACCACCAGGAGTTGCCCCTGACGGACGTGGTCGAGCTGGTCTCGCCCGGGACCGGGGACACGCTGTTCCCCACCGTGCTGTTCACCGTCGTCACCACACCGCCACCCGCTCTGGATCTGCGGTCGGTATCGGCCTCGGTGCGCGCACTGCCCACGTCAGGCGTGGCCCGGACCGAACTGTATGTCGTCCTGCAGCCCCAGGACGATGCGATCACGGTGATATTCGAGTACTCCACGGATCTGTTCACACAGGCCACGGTCGAGGAGTGGAGTACGGGCTTCGGCCGGCTCATCGGAAAAGTCACAGAGAACCCGGAGTGCCCCCTCGGGAGCCTGCTGGGTCCCTGATCAGTCAGCCGAGGCCCCCGTCAGGCCCGGACGACCTGGATGTCGGCCTCGGTCAACCGGTCGACGAGTTCATCGGGGGCACCGGTGTCGGTGACCAGCACATCGATCTCGTCGACCGCGCAGATACGGGCGAACGCCCGGTGGCCCAGCTTGGTGCTGTCCGCCACCACGATCACCCGCGCCGCGCGGCGCGCCATCAGGTGGTTGATGCTCGCCTCGCCCTCGTGGTGGGCGGTGGCGCCCTGGGTCAGGTCCAGCGCGTCGACGCCGATGACGGCCACGTCGAGGGAGACCTGGTCGAGCACCCCGGTGGCCAACGGGCCCATCAGCTCGAAGGACTGGGGGCGGGCGACCCCGCCGGTGAGCACGATCTTGATCTGCGGGCGCACCGCCAGCTCACCGGCGATGTTCAGCGCGTTCGTCACGATGGTGACGGCGGGGGTGCCGTCGGAGGCGGTCAGATCCGCGCGGACGGCGATGGCGCGGGCCGCCTCGGTGGTCGTGGTCCCGCCGTTGAGGCCGACGATCGCGCCGGAGTCGATCATCTGGGCGACGGCGGCGCCGATCCGCTGCTTCTCGGACGCGCGCCGGGCGGTCTTGTAGCGCAGCGGCAGGTCGTAGGACACGTTGTGCGCCACCGCGCCGCCACGCGTGCGGGTGAGCATCTGCTGCCGGGCGAGTTCGTCGAGGTCGCGACGGATCGTGGCGGTGGACACCGCGAGCTCGGCCGCCGCCTCTTCGAGGTCGATCCTGCCGTCCCGGGCCAACAGCTCCAGCAGGGCGTTCCAGCGTTCGGGCCGTTTCACGCCGTCTCCCTCACCCCCTCGTCCCGCTCTCGTCCGGCGCGGCTCACCCTATCGCGCCCGGCAATGAACGCTGGACTTCTCTGCAAAATCATGCGCATTATCGGCCCGTACGATGCAACTCACATCACGCAGCCTGCTCATTCACGCATGACAAGGGGAGCCGTATGAGCTACACCGAGGCCGAGATCGCCAGCCAGCCGGACTGCTGGCGCCGCGCCGCGGAGCTGGTCCAGGAGCCGGGCGGAGCGGTGCGGGAGGCGCTGCCGCGGGCGGGTGAGCGGGTCGCCGTGGTCGGGTGCGGCACGTCGTGGTTCATCGCCCAGTCGTACGCGGCGCTGCGGGAATCGGCGGGGCAGGGGGAAACGGACGCGTTCGCCGCCTCGGAGATGCCGCCGGGCCGCCGTTACGACCGGGTGCTCGCGCTGTGCCGGTCCGGCACCACGACCGAAGTGCTCGAACTGCTCCGTCGCCTGCGCGGCACCGCGCCGACCACAGTGGTCACCGCCGTGCCCGGCTCCCCCGTGACCGAGGTGGCGGACTCGGTGGTCCTGCTCGACTTTGCCGACGAGCAGTCCGTCGTCCAGACCCGCTTCGCGACCACCGAAATCGTCCTGCTCCGGGCCCACCTGGGGGCATCGCCGGCCCGTCTGGAGGCCGACGGGCGCGCCGCCATCGCCGCGCCGGTGGCCGACGGCCTGCTGGACGCCGAGCAGTTCACCTTCCTGGGGCGCGGCTGGACGTACGGGCTGGCGCAGGAGGCCGCGCTCAAGATGCGCGAGGCGGCGGGGGCGTGGACCGAGGCCTATCCGGTGATGGAGTTCCGGCACGGTCCGATCAGCGTCACCGGCCCCAAGAGCGTGGTGTGGTGGCTCGGCGAGGGCGACTGCGGCCTGGAGGAGGAGATCGCGGCCGCCGGCGGCCGGCTGGTCGGGGACGGGCGGGACCCGGTGGCCGAGCTGGTGGCGGTGCAGCGGCTCGCCGTCGCGATCGCCCAGGCGCGCGGCCTCGACCCGGACCGGCCCCGGCATCTGACCCGCTCGGTGATCCTCGGGTGACCGCGCGGCCCGGCGCTTTGCCGGGCCGCCGGGCCGCCGCACAGTACAGAGACCGGGACAACAGACCAACGAGCAGCGGAAGGAGCCGGACCATGCCGCTGGTGGCGACCGGCGAAATCGTCGGACCGGCCGTACGGGCCGGACTCGGCGCGGGGGCGTTCAACGTCATCCAGATCGAGCACGCCCAGGCGATCGTCGCCGGGGCGGAGGCGGCCGGGGCGCCGGTCATCCTGCAGATCAGCGAGAACGCCGTGCGGTACCACGGGGCGCTGGCCGCCATCGGGCGCGCGGCCGTGGAGGTCGCGGCCGCGGCCCGGGTGCCGGTCGCCGTGCATCTGGACCACGCGACCGAACCGGCCCTGGTGCGGGAGGCGGTGGGGCTCGGATTCGGGTCGGTGATGTTCGACGCCTCCGCGCTGGACTACGAGGCCAATGTGGCGGCCACCGCCGAGGTCGCCGCCGACTGCCACGCCCAAGGGGTGTGGGTGGAAGCCGAGTTGGGCGAGGTGGGAGGCAAGGACGGCGTCCACGCGCCGGGGGCCCGTACGGACCCGGCCGAGGCCGCCGCCTACGTCGCGGCGACCGGTGTGGACGCGCTCGCGGTCGCCGTCGGCACCTCCCACGCGATGGTCGTCAAGGAGGCGGTGTTGGACCTCGGGCTGGTAGGTGCCCTGCGCGCGGCCGTGCCCGTACCGCTGGTACTGCACGGCTCCTCCGGAGTGCCCGAGGCGGATCTGACCCGCGCGGTCGAGGCGGGCCTGACGAAGGTGAACATCGCCACCCATCTCAACGTCGCCTACACGCGCGCGATCCGGGACCACCTCGCGGCCCACCCCGAGGTCGTCGACCCGCGCCGCTATGTCGCGAAGGCCCGCGACGCGGTGGCGCGCGAGGTGGCCCGCCTGCTCCCGCTGCTGCGGGCCGTCGCGCCCTGACGCGGCCTCTGACGCCACCTCTGACACCGCGCCTCACTATTGACATGATCTTATCAAGTCGCCACAGTGCAGGGGAGGTTAGGAAAGGTTCCTAACAAAGGGGTGTGTCATGCGTAAGCGACTCGCGTTCGCGCTCGCCGGCGCCGGTCTGCTGGCCGTGTCCGTCACCACGGGCGCCGGTGCCGCCACCCGGGGCCCGGCACCGGCCCCCAAGTCGGCCAATGAAGGCACGGTCACGGCGGCCCAGTTGCTCGCCAAGGTGCAGGGCTGTTCGCAGATATCCAACGGCAAGTACCGCACCGACGACGAGACTTCGGCCACCATCCCGGTCTGCGGCGCCAACGGGGCGGTCTTCTGGAAGGCCGATATGGACATCGACTGCGACGGCCAGGTCACCTCGCGGTGCAACGGGGACACCGACCCGTGGTTCCAGGACGACACGGCCTTCCACCAGTCGAACGGAAAGCCGCTCATCGCCGACAAGCTGCCGTACGTGGTGGTGCCGAGCACCAGTTCCATCTGGAACTACAGCCAGGCGGGCATCAAGGGCGGCGGTGTGGTCGCCGTCATCTACAACAACAAGGTGCAGTACGCGGTGGTCGGCGACACCGGCCCCACCAAGATAATCGGCGAGGCGTCCTACGCGACGGCCAACGCCCTGGGGATAGACCCCGACCCGGAGAACGGCGGCACGGACTCGGGCGTGACGTACATCCTCTTCAAGAACTCCTCGGTCTCCCCCATCGAGAACCACGACAAGGCGGTCTCCGTGGGCGACGGCCTGGCCCAGCAGTTCATCCAGAACAACTGACCTCTCCCCTGGTGCAACCACCGGCCACTGGTCAGGCGTGCCATTGTGCGGAAGCGCGGCCCTGGGCATGATCACAGACAAGACCGTCCGGCAGTAGGGAGCGCGGGTTAAGGAGCGGGTCGAGGGGCAAGCATGGGCGTGCCCCGTGAGGAGAGCGCAGCGGCGCTGCGTGCGACGAGCGGGGTGCGGCCAGGCGCCGCCCATCGGCACGCGACGCCGCGGGCCCTACTGCCGGACGGTCTAAGGCGCAGGGCCGATCCGACGACCGCCGGGGGACATGTCATGCCGAAGGAGCCGCCCACATCCAGGGATTCCGCCTCTCGCCCGCGGCGGTGCGTCCATCAGCTGTACGAGGACCACGTGCGCCGCACACCCGACGCGGTCGCCGTCATATCGGGTTCCGAGCAGCTGACGTACCGCCAACTGGACGAGCGCGCCAACCGGTTGGCCCGCCATCTGCGGGAGGCGGGCCTGCCGCGGGGCGGGCCGGTGGCGGTGTGCCTGGGCCGCGACGCCGAGGTCCTGACCGCGATGCTCGGGGTGCTCAAGGCGGGCGGGGCGTATGTGCCCGTGGAGCCGAGCGCGCCGCCGTCGGTGCTGCGGCAGGTCCTCGCGGACCCGGGGCTCTTCGCCGCGGTCACCTGGGAGTCGCTGCGGGTCATGGTGTCCGACACGGTCCGTTCGGGCCGGCCGGTGATCTGCCTGGACACCCAGGCCGAGGCCATCGCCGCCCGGTCCGGGGAACCGCTCGACGCCGGTGTCGGCGTCTCGGACCTGGCGTGTGTGCTGTACACGGCCGGCACGGTCGGGCGGATGCCCCGGGGCGTGCTGATCGAACACCGCAATTTGGCGAGCGCCTATGACGGATGGCGGGTGGTGTACCGCCTCTCCCCCGCCGACCGCCATCTTCAGACGACCCCTTCGGAGTTCGCCGGATTCACCGCCGACTGGGTCCGGGCGCTGTGCTCGGGCGGCACGCTGGTGCTAGCGGGCCGGGACGAGGACCTGGACCGGGCGGGCGGCGCGGCCCCGCTGCACCGGTTGCTCGTCGACCGGCAGGTCACCGTCGTGGCGTGCGACGTTCCCACCGTCCGCGGCCTGCATCGGCAGCTGCGCTCGCAGGGCGCGGACCTCGCGGACGTCCGGCTGATCGCCGTCTCGGGCGACAGCTGGTACCTGGACGAGCAGCAGGACCTGCGCCGGACCCTGGGGCCGCATGTGCGGATCCTGAACGTCTACGGCGTGACCGAGGCCGCCGGATCGGGCGCGTACTTCGAACTGCCCGACCGGCCCGCGGTCACCGAGCACCCCGAGCGCGTCTCGCCGATCGGCACGGCCTTCCCGGGCGCGGCCGTCGCGGTGCTCGGCCGGGGCGGGGCGCCCGCCGCCCGGGGCGCGCGGGGCGAACTGGGCATCAAGGGCCCGGTCCTGGGCCGCGGCTATCGGGACGGCTCTTCGTTCAAGTCCGGTCAGTTCCTGCGCACCGGCGACCTCGGCCGGGTGCGCGACGACGGCGGGCTCGAACACCTCGGCCGAGTGTCCTCGCACGCCGACGCCGAGGCGGTGCTGCGCGGGCATCCATCGGTCGGGGAGTGCCTGGTCACCACCATCGAATTCGGCAAGGGCCGGAAGACCCTGATCGCCTACGTCACCGCCGTCGAGGGTGGCCAGGTGGACTGGAACGAACTCCGGCTGTTCCTGTCCACCCGGCTGCCGTCCGCCCGGGCCCCGCAGACGCTGGCCCAGGTGGCCGCACTGCCCAGAACGCGGTCCGGCAAGATCGACCGGAGCGGCGTTCCGCTGCCGGCGCAGCGCGACGCCACACGGCGCGCGTCGAGCGGGAAGGGGGGCCTGTCGGCCGACGGAGGTGAAGGGGGCGGCGTATGGAGCGGCATCGCGGGGATCACGGCGCTCTTCTCCTTCCTGTCCTGGATTCTCACCGACGCTCTGTGGCCGTATTCGACCGATCTGTCGCTGGTTCCCCAGCCCTGGGCCGCGCTGTTCACCGGTCTTTACGTCTGTGAGTCACTGGCCTTCGGGCTGGGGATGGGATTCCTGTTCTGCGCGCGGCCGTTGGTGGCCCGCCACGGGCGCTCCCCTGCCCTGACGAGCGCCGCGCACCTCGCGGTGTCCTGGCTGCTGATCGCGTGGTGGCCGCAGGACAACTACTACCGGCTCGCGGCCAAGACGGACTGGGCACGGCAGGCCGCCCTCGTCTACGTCTTCAACGTCACGCTCATGATCGCCGGCGCCGTGCTCGTCGCGTTCGCCGCGGCGAAGCCCCGGACGACGGACCCGATGCGCTGACGCCGGTGTCCAGGAACATCCGACCCAGGGCCTCGTTGGCCGAGCGCACCACCGTCTCCGCCGCATCGAGGGCGCCGGTCGTACGGGCCGCGAGCGCCACGCCCACATAGGGGTCCGGCTCGAAGGCCGCGGTCACCACGGTCGGCAGCAGCGTCACCCCGAGCGAGCGGCACTGGCGGGACACCTCGCCGAGGTGGTCGGCCAGCGCCGCGGCCGGGAGCCGGGAGCCCAGCGGCAGCCGGTCCAGGGTCCGTACGAGGGGCCGGCCGCCCTGGAGCCGGGCCAGCCTGGCCTGGATCATGAACGCCACGGCCGGCCCGGTGAGCCGGAGGTTGATCTCGACGGGGGCGAGCCGGCCCGCCCGGTCCATGACGAAGTCGACGTCGTACCAGCCCCGGTAGCCCTCGGCGGCCAGGGCCCGGCCCACGGCCGTCGCGAACCGCTCGGCGACCCCGGCGGGTGCGTCGGGGACGGCTCCCGGGCCGACCGTGACGCCCTGGTAGCTCGTTCCGTCGATGTCCATCACGCCCACGCCGACGGGGTGGACGGCGGCTCCGTCGTCGACGAGGGCGTCGAAGGTCAGGTTCCGCAAGGGTCCTGAGCCGTGGACGTACTCCTCGATCAGCACGGCGCCCCGGGCCAGGCGTTTGGCCAGGGCCCGGGCGCCGCCGGCCTCGGCGATCCGGCCGGGCGTCACCACGGTGGTCCCGTAGCCGCCCACCCCGTACTCGGCCTTCACCACCGCCGTGGCCCCGGCGGCGGCGCGGGCGGCCAGTGCGCGGGCGGCCGCGCGACGCGATGTCACGCGCTCCTGCGCGGGGACGACGATGCCGGGGTGGGCCGGGGCCAGCGTGCAAAACAGCCGGTGGGCGGCCGCCTTCGACTCATAACGACGCGTCACGTGCAGCGCCTGGCCAAGTCCGTCCGGCCCGACATCGGGCCCGGCATCGGATCCGGCATCGGACCCGACATCGGACCCGGCATCGGACCCGGCCCGGGCCCCGGCCGTCGGCTCAGGTGGGGCGAGCAGCCGCTCGGACTCCGGAGTGCGGCCCCAGGTGATCACCGGCAGCCCGGACCGCCGGATCCGCTCCAGCAGCGCCGGCCTGGACCGCAGCGCCTCGGCCACCCCGCCGTCCTCCCCCGCGACCGCGCCGTACACGGCGACGTCCTGCCACTCCAGCACGCGCGACAGCTCGCGCACCCAGAAGTCGTCGACCTGCCGCGGAAGCACGAGAATCCGCGGGTCGGGGCTGTAGAATACGGCCAGGCAGGCGTAGTGGCCCCCGGCGCGCCGCACCGCGGGCGAGCCGCCGGCGAACTGGGCGTTGAAGTCGCCGACGTTCCCGATGTGCACGGCCGGTGCCCCGCCGGTCCACGCCACCACCCAGGAGGGCTCAGGCAGTCAGGGCCAGGCAGCCAGCAGCGGCAGCGCCCGGCCCGGTATGGATCCGGACGGCATGTCACCGATGCGCTGTGCGCCCATCGCCAGATAGAAGGACTCGGCGTAGGGGTCGGCCCCGATGGTCAGCCGTGTGAAGCCGAGCCGGCCCGCCTCCCGCAGCACATGCCGGTACAGCAGGCGGCCCACTCCCCCGCCGATCGCGTCCGGCTCCACGAACAGCATCCCCAGCTCGCCCTCGGGACCGTCTCCCTCCAGGGTGGCGAAGCCCAGGATCCGCCCGTCCTGCTCCGCGACGGTGGTCCGACGGGCCGCCACCTCGCCGGGGTGCAGCCGCAGTTCCTCCCGGCAGGCGGCCAGGAACGCCTCGTCGTACCCCCAGTGGCCCTTCGATCTGAGCGCCAGCTCGCTCAGCGCCCGGGCCTCGTCCTCCCGCGCCGCCCGCAGCCGCCGCGCCGCGTCCACGGGCCCGGCCGCCGCCCTCCCGGGCCGTTCACTCGTCATGTACAGATCCTGCCATCCCGGGCGATGAGTTTCCCCGTATCGGCCGGTCTTCCAGGGAGAACGCACCGAGAGGAGGTGGACGTTGACCACTCATGACGAGACGCCGGCGCCCCGCGGCCCGGGTGCCGAACCCGCCGGCGGCCCTGGTGATCATGCGGTGCACGCCCCGGCCGTGCTGGTCCTGGACCCCGTGGTCGGCCGCGCCGAGGTACCCGGGCTGTGCGCGCGCCTGCGCGAGCTGGCGTCGCACGGCGCGGGGACCGGTCCGGTCCTCGTGGACGTGGCCGCGGTGCACGCCCCGGACCTGGCCGTGCTGGAGGCGCTGGCCCGGCTCCAGCTCACCGCCCGGCGCCTGGGCAGCGGGATCCTGCTGCGCGGCGCGAGCGGCGAACTGCGGGCCGCCCTCGCCCGATCGGGCCTGGACAGCGTGGTGCCGGCGGCGGGCCTACCCGGCGGCGACGGGGTCGAGGCGGGCGGGCAGGCCGAAGAGCGGGAAGAGGCGGGCGGTGTCCAGGAAGGAGTTGAGCGCGGTGATCCGGCCGGCTGACACCTCGATGACCTGGAGCGCCCATGGCTCATGGCCGCCGTCCGAGGCGGGGCGGTACTGACCGAAGGCGGGCGAGCCGTTCGCCACCGTCGGGATCAGCCGTGAGCCGCAGCAGCCTATGCCCTTGCCCAGCAGCCACTGGCGGATATCGGTGTGGCCACGCATCCACAGCGAGTAGGGCGGCATCGACAGCGTCGCGTCCTCGTGCAGCAGGGAGGTGAGGGAGTCGAGGTCGTAGCGCTCGAAGGCGTCCACATAACGGGCCAGCAGGGCGCGCTGCTCCTCGTCCAGCGGCTGGACGGGGTCGGTGGCGCTGATTCCGCTCGCGGCGATGGTGGCCCGCGCGCGCTGCAGCGCGCTGTTGACCGACGCGACCGTGGTGTCAAGCAGCTCCGCGACCTCGGCGGCCTTCCACGCCAGCACCTCCCGCAGGATCAGCACCGCCCGCTGCCGGGGCGCCAGATGCTGCAGCGCGGCGACGAACGCCAGCCGTACGGACTCCCGCTGGGTGGCCAGCTCGACCGGATCGCCGTCCTCCGTCACGATCCGCCCGTCGGGGGCCGGTCCGACCCACGCGGTCTCCGGCAGGGGCGGGCCCAGCGGCGAGGAGGCCGTCGCCACGGCCGACAGGTCCATGGGCCGGGCGCGGCGCTGGCTGCCGCCCAGCATGTCCAGGCATACGTTGGTCGCGATGCGGTACAGCCACGACCGCAGCGCCGACCGGCCCTCGAACCGGTCGAAGCCCCGCCAGGCCCTCACCATGGTCTCCTGCACGGCGTCCTCGGCCTCGAACGCCGAGCCCAGCATCCGGTAGCAGTACCCGGTCAGCTCCACTCGGTGCCGCTCCAGCTGCGGCTCGACCGCGGCCGCGCTTTCCGTCGCCGTCACGTCACTCATCTCAAAGCTCCCTGTCGACCCTCCGGTTATCCCTTGGTCGCAAGGTAGTGGCTGGGTCTGACAATCCCCCGTCGCCAGGCCCACCGCCGCCTTCTCCGCGGGCATACGGCGCAGGTGAGACACGCAGCGGGGGACGTACGGGGCGCATGAGGCTCAGCCGACGGGCCGGGCGCGGACCGTGGAGGAGTGCACCTGATGCCCGCCGCTGGCCAGCATCCGGACCTCGGCACGGTCGCTTATCTCGGCCCGCACGATGCCGGTGTCGTCCGCGTAGACGGGGTGCCCTCCCGGTCCGCTGCTGTCTGTACGGTGCACCACCACGACGTCCTCGGCCACGTCCTCGGCGGCCTGGGCCGCAGCGTCCGGATGCACGAAGATCAGCTCATATCTCTCACGACGCGCCATGACACGCCCTCCTGCCACGCCATCCCGACCCACTCCCCAAACCGGGACATTCAACACTATCGAACGGGCCCGAACGCGCAAGAGCGCAACTGGTCAGAGGCTTCAGCTCCGGGATTCGCCGTGCGGGGCACGGGGCGGGCGCGGCAGCAGCAGGGCGGGGACGAGCGCCAGGGCGCAGAAGGCCACGACCCACCAGAAGGTGTCCGCGAACGCCTCGGCGGGGGCACCCGGCAGATCGGCCGCCCGGTGCGCCAGGATCGTGCCCAGGACAGCCGCGCCGACGGAGGCGCCCACGGTCTGGACCGTGGTGATGGCGCTGGTCGCGCGCGGAATCGCGGCCGGCTCGAGGCCGTGGTACGCGGTCGCCATCACCGGCACGGTGGCGGCGGCCGTGGCCAGGCCCCATACGAACAGCGCGGCGGACAGCAGCAGCTCGCTGGTGGCCGCGCCCATCCGGGCGCAGACCAGCGCGGCGGGAAGGGCGGCGGCGATTCCGGCCAGCACGACCGGGCGGGCTCCGACGCGGTCTGTCGCCCTGCCCACCAGCGGCAGGGCGGCCATGGTGCCCAGGCTCTGCGGGATCAGCAGCAGCCCGGCGGTGAGCGCGCTGTGG
This sequence comes from Streptomyces sp. NPDC000941, assembly GCF_053599555.1. NCBI lineage: Bacteria > Bacillati > Actinomycetota > Actinomycetes > Kitasatosporales > Streptomycetaceae > Streptomyces > Streptomyces sp. NPDC000941. The sequence goes on along the minus strand of NZ_JBSFMM010000155.1, from coordinate 10,965 downwards.
CCGCGTACCTGCTGGTAGTAGAGCGGCATGAGGATCATGGCCCCGAAGATCGACATTCGGGAGAGGAAATTGAGCGCGGACGCGGCGGCGAAGGGCCGCCGGGCGAACAGCCGCGGGTCCACGACGGGTGTGCCATGGGTGCGCAGCGCGTGCAGCGTGAACACGGCGAGCAGCACCGCTCCTGCGGCGGTGAACGGCACACTGGTGCGGTAGAGGCCGTAGGTGAGCGCGGCGAGGGCCGGTGACAGCAGGGCGAGGCCCACCACGTCCAGCGACGCCCCGGCTGCCGCGGGGCGCGGTGCGCGGGGAATGCCCCGCCAGGCCAGCAGGACGGCCAGCAGACCGATCGGCACGTTGACGTAGAAGATCCATCGCCAACCGGGGCCCTCCACCAGCAGTCCACCCAGCGGCGGACCGGCGATCGGGGCCAACTGCGCGGGTACCGCCACGACGCTCATCACCCGGCCGCGCCGCTCGGGTCCGGCCGCCTGGGCCAGGATGGCCATGCTCAGCGGCACGATCATGCCACCGCCGACGCCCTGGAGCACCCGAAAGGCGATCAGGCTGCCCGCTGACCACGCGGTGCCGCACAGCGCCGACCCGGCGGTGAAGACGGTGAGCGCGAACAGCCAGACGTGCTTGGCGCCGAAGCGCTCGATGGCCCATCCGGTGATGGGGATGACCATGGCGATGGCCAGCAGATAGCCGGTGCCGACCCACTGGATCACGGCCACCGAGGCGTCGAAGTCGCGGGCCAGACCGGCCAGCGCGACGGTGATCATGGTCATGTCGAGCATGGAGGCCAGCGCGCCGACGACGACGATCGCGGCCAGCCGGAGCAGCGCCGCGTCGAGCCGGGCGGGGGCGCGGGCGGGTCCGGCGGCCGGGTCGGAGGAGTCGGGGGAGTCGGGAGATGCGGGAGGTTGGGACGATCGGTCACTCATGGCGAAGGAAACTACACCGTGCAGTGTAGCTCTGTACACTGCACCGTGCAGTTCCCCCGTCACGCACCGACCCGCCGCATCCGCGGCCCCAGACCAGGAGCGCCCATGCCCCGCCAGGCCCCCCTCCGCCAGGGCTCGCCCGAGAAGCGCGCCGCCATCGTCGCGGCCGCGCTGCGGATCTTCGTAAACGAGGGGTATGCGCGCGCGAGCATGGACGCGATCGCCGCCGACGCGAAGGTCTCCAAGCGCACCGTCTACGACTACTTCGGTGACAAGGAACGCCTGTTCCTGGCGGCCATCGAGGAGACCGAAGCGGCGCAGGAGGAGGGCTTCCAGACGCTGCTCGAGCAGACTTTGGACACCGTCGCCGTCACGGCCCCCGGCACCGCCCCGACCGCCCCGGGCACCGGCGAGCAGGGGCCCTGGGCGGCGGAGCTGGAGGCGGCGCTGACCGCGTTCGGCCGGGAGTTCGCGACCGCCGTCCTGCGGTCACCCGTACGGGCGGCGCTGGTCCGGCTGATCAGCGCCGAGGCCGGCCACTTCCCCGCCCTGCTGCGCCGCGCGGGCTCGGTGGGCCACGCACAACAGGCCATCGCCGAGCGGCTGGCGCGGTACGCGGAAGCCGGACTGCTCGACATCGCCGACCCGGTGGAGGCCGCCGAGTACTTCGGCCTCCTGGTCACCGGCCGGGTGAACAACCGCTCGCTGTTCGGCACCGTCGAGGTCGACGACGCGCTGATCGACGAGCTGGTGGCCGGCGGGGTGCGGTTCTTCCTGCGCGCGTACGCGCCCGGGCCCCGCCCCTGAGCAGGATCCCGGGCCGAGCGGGATCCCGGGCCGAGCGACGCGCACCCCACGTCGGCAGGGGACCCGCGGGGCGACGAGACCCGGGTACAGGTGTTCTCGTCCTGGCCGGCCGGTGTCCTCCGGCGCGGCCTGGACGTACGGTCAGCGGTCGATGTCTACGCGGCGCTGTGCAACATCGACGTCTACACCGTGCTCACCACGGAACGCGGCTGGTCACCCGACCGGGTCGAGCGGTGGTGGGGCGAGGCGCTGGTCCGGGAACTGCTCGACTGAGCTCCCCTTCCGCCCTCGCCCACCCGCGCTTCAGGAGCCGTGGAAGCGGCGGTGCAGTTCGTGTACGCGCTCGGCGAGGGCGGGGAACGGGCCCTCCACCACGGCACCCGGGACGACCTCCTGGATGGACAGGGTCCGTACGGGAGGGGCCGGGACCCCGAGGTCGGTGAGCCAGGCCGACAGTTGCCGGGAGGAGCTGGCGTACACGATGCGGCCCAGCCCGACCCAGCCGTGGGCCGCGGCACACATCGGGCAGTGCTCGCCCGAGGTGTAGACGGTGGCCGCGGCGCGCTCCTCGGGGGTCAGATTGGCCGCGGCCCAGCGCGCGATCTCGAACTCGGGGTGGCGGGTGTGGTCGCCACCCGCCACGTGGTTGTGGTCCTCGAAGAGGACGGCCCCGTCCGCGGCGACGAGCACCGAACCGAACGGCTCGTCGCCCGCTTCCAGGGCCTCGGTCGCCAGCTCCACGCAGCGGCGCAGATGGCGCAGATCGGCGTCGTTCGCCATGGTGGCCTCCTCGGGAAGTGATCTTCACGGCATGCTAAAGCCTCGCCGCGCCCGAACGCATCCATGGAAGAGGCCGACCCATCCGCGTAGAAGGCCGGCCCATCCGCGTAAGAGGCCGGACAGGGGTCAGGAATAATCCCGGCCCATCAACCCGCCGAATTCGTCCGGGTCGGCGTCGAATCCCCGGATCCCCTCGTGGAATTGCCACTCCCCCGAGTCGTTCCGGATGAATTCGGCGATGGTCGCGGCCTTGGCGCCCAGCGCCCCGACGAAAGCGCTGTTCACCAGTTCGGTGATCCCGTCGGCTATCCGGAAGCTGCAGTTGGCCACGTCGCTGAAGGTCTTGGGACCGCCGCCCTGCTGGATGGCGACGCCCACGATCACCCGGGTGTAGGAGGCGGACAGCCGCTCCAGCTCCAAGGTCATGACCTCGTCGGCGCCGAGGCCCTGGCCGGTCTGGCTGTCCCGGTTGAGGGTGATGGTGCCGTCGGGCGACCGGCGGTCGAAGTGCACGAGGTAGGCCGGTTCGCCGTACGGGTCCGCCGCGGTGTAGGTCCCCGCGATGATGTCGAGATCATGGGCCGACTGCCCCAGCGGGCTGGGGTCCCACTTGAGCGCCACCTGGACTTTGCTCGGGCCCTTGTTGAGACCGGTCACCTGACTCCCCTTTCCGGAATTGATCCGAACAGAATTCCCGCATGCCCGGATCCTGCTGTCTCAATCCCGTGCACAACAACGGAGTTGGGATTTTATCAGCGGCATCCGACAGGGACGGCGGGACGCGGGGAGACAAGGCGGCCGGACCCGCAACGCCCGCCCCGCCCGGCACACCCGCACCAGGCGGGGCCCACCGGTACGCGCGGGACACACCGTACGGGAATCAGTGACCGCCGCCGGCCGAGCTCCCCATCCGGCGAAGCTCATGGCGCAGCCGCACCAGCTCACCATGGCCATCCGCCGAATATGACCCGGTCAACCGACCCGCCTTGTAGAGCTTGAGCCGGTAAGGGATGGCCCCGGCCAGCCGGAGCACGACCACGAACGGGGCCAGCAGCAGCCGCAGAAGAAGTTCGGCCAGCCAGAAGGGCAGCATCACCACGAAGACAAGCAGGAAGGGCAGGGCGATGATCGCGGAGATCGGGTCGTCGCCCAGCCCACTCGGAGCGTGCTCGAAGGCTACTTCCGGTTTGACCCACCGCGGCCAGGCCAGCCTCTGCTGTCGCAGCCGCCACTTGGTTCCGGATTCATCTTTCCAGCGCACCCGGGCACCCTATATCCCGCGCCCCGCCGGGCCGTGGCCGGGGCGTCCCTTCCCCTGGCCGAATCAGCCCGTTCATCGAATGGAAATCGATGATTGACGCACGGATGGGGATTCTGCCCTTGTTTGTCGCGAGCGAACCCTTCGCCCACATCGGCCGATTCGGCGTGATCACCGCCCCGGTGGGGGCTTCGCTCTTGACGTTCCATCAGGTCCGTCGTCTAATTTCATGCCTCGCGCCGCCCCGGGCGGAATTCCGAAGCCATACCTTCGGGTCCACGCGCCGGGAATGATCTCCCTTTACCCCCACCGCTCTGCCGATTCTTTCGGAGACGCCATGAGATCTGCTGACCGGCTCGGCGACCTCGTCCTCGGCATCACTCCCTTCGGGCGACCGGACGCCAGGCTCGCCACCGCGGTCAGCCGCGCCGGAGGGCTCGGGATCCTGGATGTGGGGGCCGGGGACCGGCGGGCCCAGGAGGCGCTGGAGCGGCTTCGGGACTGGGCGCCCGACGGCCGGTACGGAGTGCGGATCGGCCCCGGCTGCCGGCTGGCGCCCGCGGACCTGGCGGCGGCCCGCCCCCAGGCAGGGCCCCAGGCGGGGCCCAAGGACCGGGGTGTTGGCGCGGGTGCGGGTCCGGACACGGTGGTTCTCGCGGCGGACTCCCCCTGGGCGGTGGCCGACGCCGTGGCAGCGGCCGACGCCGTGGCAGCGGCCGACGCCGTGGGCCGCCACCGCGTCCTCGCCGAGGTCACCGACCTGGAGGAGGCGCTGGATGCCGTACGGGCCGGGGCGCACGGCCTGATCGCCCGGGGTGGTGAGAGCGGCGGGCGGGTCGGGGGCTTGAGCACCTTCGTACTCCTTCAGCAGTTGCTCGCCGAGCCGCGGGTGTCCGTACCGGTGTGGGCCTGTGGCGGGATCGGCCTCCACACGGGCGCCGCGGCGGCCGTCGGCGGGGCGGCCGGCGTCGTGCTGGACACTCAGTTGGCGCTGCTCGCCGAATCGGGGGTGCCCGAGGAGACGGCCGCCGTGCTCCGCTCGCTGGACGGCTCGGAGACCGCCGTGGTCGACGGCCGCCGGGTGCTGCGCCGCCGGGTGCGCGATGCGCGCGCCCGGCCGCTGCCCGTCGGTCAGGACGGCTTTCTGGCGGCGCGCTTCGCCGAGCGGTACGGCGATGTCGGCCGGGCCGTACGCGCCGTGGCCGAAGCCGTACGGGATGCCGTACGGGACGACCGCGCCGCCGCCGTGCTGCGCCCGGGCTCCCTGATGAGCGTGGCGCTCGGCACTCGGCTGCCGGTGGCGCAGGGGCCGATGACCCGGGTCAGCGACGGGGCCGGATTCGCCTCCGCGGTCGCCGCCGAGGGCGCCCTCCCGTTCCTCGCGCTCGCCCTCGCCGGACGCGAACAGGCGCGCGCCATGCTGGTGGAGGCGGCGGAGGCGCTTGAGGGGCGGCCGTGGGGGGTGGGGGTGCTCGGCTTCGCTCCCGAGGAGATCAGACAGGCCCAGCTCGAGGCCGTACGGGAGATCCGCCCCAGCCACGCCATCATCGCGGGCGGGCGGCCCGCCCAGGCCGAGGCGCTGGAGAAGGCCGGGATCACCACGTTTCTGCACGTCCCTTCGCCGGGGCTGCTGGGGCAGTTCCTGCGGTCCGGCGCCCGTCGGTTCGTGTTCGAGGGCTCCGAGTGCGGCGGACACGTCGGCCCGCGCCACAGCTTCCCACTGTGGGAGGCCCAGATCGCGGTGATCGAGGACTTCCTGGAGGAACAGGGCCGGGGCGGGGCGGGCGGGACTGGGACGGGTGGTGGCGGGGCTGGGCGGAATGGGGCGGCGGCCCCGATCGAGGTCTTCTTCGCGGGCGGCGTCCACGACGAGCGGTCCGCGGCGATGGTCGCCGCCCTCGCCGCCCCGCTGACCCGGCGCGGTGTCCTGGTCGGCCTGCTGATGGGCACCGCGTATCTCTTCACCGAGGAGGCGGTCGCCCACGGCGCCGTCCAGCCGCTGTTCCAGCGTCAGGTGGTGGCCGCGCGGCGCACCGCGCTGCTGGAGACCGCTCCGGGGCACGCCACCCGCTGTGTCCCCAGCCCGTTCACCGAGGAGTTCGGCGCCGTCAAGGAGCGGCTGCGCGGGGAGGGCGTCCCGGAGCGGCAGGTGTGGGAGCGGCTGGAACGGCTCAACGTCGGCCGGCTGCGGATCGCGGGCAAGGGTGTCGAACGCGGCCCGGGCGGCGAGTTGGTGGCGGTCGGCGAGGAGCGCCAATATCAGGATGGCATGTTCATGGCGGGTAATGTGGCGGTTTTGCGCTCGGCCACCACCACCGTCGCCGCCGTGCACCACTCCGTGGCCCCGGCCGCCGCGGACTTCTTCCGCCGTGCGGCGGCCTCGCTGCGCGAGCGCCTGGGTGTGGCCCCGCCCGGGCGGGCGGAGTGGGAGGACCCGGCGCCGCTGGACGTGGCCGTGGTCGGGATGGCGTGCATGTTTCCGCGCGCCCCCGATCTCGCCACGTTCTGGGCCCATGTGGTCGGTGGCGTCGACGCCGTAACGGAAGTGCCCGTCGAGCGCTGGGATCCCGCCGTCCACTACTCCCCCGGTGAAACCCACGGCGCCACGGCGTCCACCAATGCCACGGCCTCCCATGGCGCCACCGCCTCCAAGTGGGGTGGCTTCCTGCCCCCGATCCCCTTCGACCCCCTGCGCTACGGCATCCCGCCGGCGTCCCTGGGCAGCATCGAACCGGTGCAGCTGCTGGCGCTGGAGGCGGCGCGGCGCGCCCTGGAGCACGCCGGATACCAGGCGGCGCCCGGTGAGGAGCGGGGCGGCCCCGGCAGCGCGGGTGGCCGGGCCTTCGACCGCACCCGTACCTCGGTCGTCTTCGGCGCCGAAGCGGGCAGCGATCTGTCCAACGCCCAGACGCTGCGCGCCGTACTCCCGTCCTACTTCGGCACGGTGCCCGAGGGGCTGGCGGAACAGCTGCCCGAGCTGACCGAGGACTCCTTCCCCGGCATGCTCGCCAATGTCATCGCCGGGCGGATCGCCAACCGGCTCGACCTCGGCGGCGCCAACTACACGGTGGACGCGGCCTGCGCCTCCTCCCTGGCCGCCATCGACGTGGCCTGCAAGGAACTGGTCAGCGGCACCAGCGATCTCGTGCTGTGCGGCGGCGCCGACCTGCACAACGGCATCAACGACTACATGCTCTTCTCCTCCGTGCACGCGCTGTCCCCGACGGGCCGCTCGCGCACCTTCGACGCCTCGGCGGACGGCATCGCACTCGGTGAGGGCGTCGCCTGCGTGGTGCTCAAGCGGCTGGCGGACGCCGAACGCGACGGCGACCGCGTATACGGCGTGATCAAGGGCGTGGGCAGCTCCAGCGACGGGCGGTCGCTCGGGCTCACCGCACCCCGGCCCGAGGGCCAGCGGGCCGCGCTGGAGCGCGCCTACCGCAACGCCCGGATCTCCCCCGCCGACGTCGGTCTCGTCGAGGCCCACGGCACCGGCACGGTCGTCGGCGACCGCACCGAGCTGTCCATCCTCACCGAGGTGTTCACCGCCGCCGGGGCCACGGCCGGCGGCTGCGCGCTGGGCTCCGTCAAGTCGCAGATCGGGCATACGAAATGCGCCGCGGGCCTGGCCGGTCTGGTCAAGACCGCACTGGCCCTGTACACCGGCGTCAAGCCGCCCACCTCGCACCTGCGCCGCCCCAACGCCTCCTGGGACGCGACGAGCAGCCCCTTCGCCTTCCATACCGAGGCCGCACCCTGGGTGGCCCCGCCCGCCGAGCGGATCGCCGGGCTCAGCGCCTTCGGCTTCGGCGGCACCAACTTCCACGTCGTCCTGTCCGCCCACGACGCCGGCCCGCCCCCGGCCCACGCCCTGGACGCCTGGCCCGCCGAGCTGTTCACCTTCCGCGGCACGGACCGGGCGGCGGCCCTCCGCGCCGTCCAGGAGACGCTGGCGCTCGCCGAGGCCAACGAGGCGGCAGGGTCGCCCTGGCGGCTGCGCGACCTCGCCCTCGCCGCCGCCACCCGTTCCGAAGGCGGTCAGGGCCCGGTGTGGGCCGCCGTGGTGGCCACCGCCCCGGACGGGCCCGGCGGGCCGGCGGCGCTGCTGCGGCGGGTGCTGGCGGGGGAACACGATCCGGCCGCGGGGATCTATCTGGCCGGGGCGGCGGACGCGGCCGGTCCGGAGAGTCCAGCCGGTCCGAAGGGCGGTGGTGGCCCGTCAGCTCGGACCGTCGCAGGGAGCCGTGGTGGCACATCCGCCGACGACGGCGCGGGGCGAGGCTCCGGTCCTGGCCCCGGCCCCGACCCCGGCAAGGTGGCCTTTCTCTTCCCGGGACAGGGCAGCCAGCGGCCCGGTATGTTCGCCGACCTGTTCGTCGCCTTCCCCGAACTCCACGGCCACGCGAGGCTCGCCAGATCCCACGCCTCCGCCCTCCACCCACCGGCCGCCTTCGACGAGCCGGGAAGGACCGCCCAGCGGGCCAGGATCACCGACACCCGGGTGGCCCAGCCGATACTCGGCGTCGTCGGCCTGGCCGCGCACTCGCTGCTCACGGCGGCCGGAGTCCGCCCCGACATGGCCGCCGGGCACAGCTACGGCGAGCTGGTCGCGCTCTGCGCGGCGGGCGCGCTCGACCCGTCCGCGCTGCTGGAGCTGAGCGCCGAGCGGGCGTCCGCGATCCTGGACGCGGCGCAGGCCGCGGGCCCCGAGCCGGGCACCATGGCGGCGGTGACCGCGAGCCGCGAGGACGTCGAGCGCGTCCTGCGCCACGGCGGCCTGGCCGGCCAGGTGGTGGCCGCCAACCACAACGCACCGCGCCAGACCGCGATCTCGGGGCCGCGGCAGGAGGTGGACACCGCGGTCGGACTGCTGCGGGAGGCCGGATATCCGGTGAAGCGGCTCCAGGTCGCCTGCGCCTTTCACAGCCCGTTGGTGGCCACGGCCGGCGAACGGTTCGCCAAGTCCCTCGCCCGACAGCCGATTCATCCGCCCGAGTACCCGGTCTGGGCCAACCGTACGGCAGCCCCGCACGGCAGCGAGCCGGACGCCGTACGCGCGGAGCTGGCGGCCCAGATCGGCTCGCCGGTCCGCTTCGTCGAGCAGATCGAGGCCATGTACGAGGCGGGGGCCAGGATCTTCGTCGAGGCGGGGCCCGGCACCGTGCTCACCCGGCTGGTGGGGGAAATCCTCGGCGACCGTCCGCACCGCGCCATCGCCTTCGAGGGGCGGCGCCTCGGCACACGGGCCGTGGACGGCGGCGCCGGAGTCGGGGTCGGTGCCGGTCCGCGCGGGCTGTACGGATTTCTCGACGCTCTGGCTCAACTGGCCGTCGCCGGGCTGCCGGTGCGTACCGGCTGGATCTTCCGCGGCCGCGACGCCGTGGACGCCGGCCGCGCGGCGGCGCCGAAACGGCCCGGCTGGACGGTGGGCGGGCAGCTGGTCCGTACCGCCGCGGGCGAACTCCTGCCCGGCGCGCTGGCGCCGGCCCGACGTGTCGAGGAGGCGACGGTGAGCCAGACGGACCGGGACGCGCTGATCCTGGAGTTCCTGAGAACCAGCCGGGAGATGGTGGCGGCCCAGCGCGATGTGCTTCTCACCCATCTCGGGGCCACGCCGGGAACCGGGCCCGCCGGTCCCGTCGCGCCCGTGGTTCCGGGGGTGGCAGAAGCGGTGGAGGCGGCAGCGGCCCTCACGCCACAGCCCCTGAGCGGGCCGACGCCGACGCCCGTACCGACGCCACTGACCATGCCGATGCCTGCCGAGGCGGCAGCAGCCGTGGAGCCGGTGGCGGTCACCGAGGCGGACGTGGCCCGTATGGTCGCGCAGATCATCAGCGAGCGCACCGGATACCCGGTCGACATGATCGAGCCGGACCTCGACCTCGAGGCGGATCTGAGCATCGACTCGATCAAACGGGCCGAGATCGCGGGCGAGTTGGCGGCCCGCCTGGGCGTGGGCGGCACGGGCGGCAGCGGCGCGGCGGCGCTCGCGGATGAAGAGCTCGAAGAGCTGACGAAGGCCCGTACCACCGCCGCGGTCACCGCTTGGCTCACCCCTCGGCTGAGCGACGACGCGGCGGCGAGCGACGGCGCCGACGCCGGGCCGAACGGCATCGCCGCGGCCGTGGGGCCCGGGCCGCAGGCCACCACCGGGCCCGGGGGCGCCGGTCCACGGGACGACAGCGGCCCGGCGGCCGGTGTGCCCACGGCCACCGGTCCCGAGCAAGCCACCCAGTCCCCGGCGGGCGCGCCACCTCCGAGCGGCCCCGCCACCACCGGCCAAGAGGCCGCGCGCGACCCCGAGGCCGTGGCACGCGGGCCACTCCCCAGCAGCCACGCCGTCAGGGGCGTGGCGCCGAAGCGGATGCTGCTGCAGTCCGTGCCGCTCGCCGGGGGCGCGGCGCTCGGCGAGCCATCGACCGCCCTGTCCGGCAGGCGGTTTGTGCTGCTGGGCGATGACGAGCCCCTGGCCGGGGCGATCGCGGAACGGCTGCGGGGGTGCGGCGCCGAGGCCGTGGCCCTGGCGGGCGGGCACCTTCTCGGCGAGGGCGACGGTCCATCCCCCGGGCACCGCTGGGAGGTACCCCCTGACGGAGTGATCCTGCTCCAGCCGTCGGCCGCGTCCGGCGCACCCGTACTGCCCGCGGCGTTCCCCGCACTGCGGGCGGCCCTGGCGCGCGGGCCGCGGTGGCTGTTGGCCGCGCGGCGGGCGGACCCGCTCGACGTCGGGACGGCCGGGCTGCACGGCCTGTTCCGCAGCGTCGCCCGGGAGTACCCGCGGACGGTGGCCACCGTCGTCGACCTCCCCGCCGACGCGCCCGCCACCGCCGTCGCCGACGCGCTGCTCGAGGAGGTGTTCGCCCCGGACCACCCACCCGTCGTGCTGCGCACCGCCAACGGTCGGCACGGTCTGGAGCTCGTGGAGAGCGGCTTGGGCGTTCTCGGCACCTCGGGCGCGGGGCCCGCCGGGGACGGGGCGGCGGAGGCCGCGGCCATCGGCCTCGACCGCGATTCGGTGGTCGTGCTGGTCGGCGGGGCGCGAGGGATCACCGCACGGTGCGCGGCGGCCCTCGCGGCCGCCACCCGCTGCCGTATCGAACTGCTCGGCCGCACCCCCGTACCCGCCGGGCCCGAGGACCCGGCCACCGCCGGGGCCCGGGACGAGGCCGCCCTGCG
>NZ_JBSFMM010000154.1:0-26983 GCF_053599555.1 Streptomyces sp. NPDC000941 | reverse complement strand
TTTTTTAATGATCCGGCCACCCCCTCTATCTACATTTGTGTCTCCACACTCTTCCCCTCCCCCCCGCTCTCCCCACCTCCCCGCCGCCCACTCCAAACCGCGGGGGGGGCTGGATCCCGAAAGAGATCCAGCCCGCCCGGCGTTTTACTGACCGGTCTCCGGGGCGGAGCCCCGGAGGAGGGAGGCTACGCGTCGCCCCCGGCCGCGCCCGGGTCGGCGGCGGCCACGTCGAGCAGCTGGTAGCGGTCGATCGCCTGCTTGAGCACCGAGCGGTCGATCCGGCCCTCCTTGGCGAGCTCGGTGAGCACCGCCAGGACGACCGACTGCGCGTCGATGTGGAAGAAGCGGCGCGCCGCCCCGCGGGTGTCCGCGAAGCCGAAGCCGTCGGCGCCCAGCGACTGGTAGCCGCCCGGCACCCAGCGCGCGATCTGGTCCGGAACGGCCCGCATCCAGTCGGAGACGGCCACCTTCGGCCCCTCCGCGTTCGCCAGCTTCCGCGTCACATACGGAACGCGCTGCTCCTCCTCCGGGTGGAGCAGGTTGTGCCGCTCCGCCTCGACGGCGTCGCGCCGCAGCTCGTTCCAGGAGGTCGCCGACCACACATCGGCCTTCACATCCCACTCGTCGGCCAGGATGCGCTGCGCCTCGATCGCCCACGGCACCGCCACGCCCGAGGCGAGGATCTGCGCCGGGATGGCGCCCTTCTCGCCCTCCTTGAAGCGGTACAGGCCCTTGAGGATGCCCTCGCTGTCCACATCGGCGGGCTCGGCCGGGTGCTGGATCGGCTCGTTGTAGACGGTGAGGTAGTAGAAGACGTCCTCACTGTCCTCGCCGTACATCCGGCGCAGACCGTCCTGCACGATATGCGCGATCTCGAAGCCGAACGCCGGGTCGTACGCGACGACCGCCGGGTTGGTCGAGGCCAGCAGCTGCGAGTGGCCGTCCGCGTGCTGCAGACCCTCACCGGTCAGGGTCGTACGGCCGGCGGTCGCGCCCAGTACGAAGCCGCGCGCGAGCTGGTCGGCCATCTGCCAGAACTGGTCGCCCGTGCGCTGGAAGCCGAACATCGAGTAGAAGACGTAGACCGGGATCAGCGGCTCGCCGTGCGTGGCGTACGCCGAGCCCGCCGCGATCAGCGAGGCCGTACAGCCCGCCTCGGAGATGCCGTCGTGCAGCATCTGCCCGGTCGGGGTCTCCTTGTAGGCCAGCAGCAGCTCGCGGTCGACCGACTCGTAGGTCTGGCCCAGCGGGGAGTAGATCTTCGCCGAGGGGAAGAGCGAGTCCATGCCGAAGGTGCGGTACTCGTCGGGCGCGATCGGCACGAACCGCTTGCCGATCTCCTTGTCCCGCATCAGGTCCTTCAGCAGCCGTACGAACGCCATGGTGGTGGCGATCCGCTGCTGACCGGAGCCCTTCTTGGTCGTCGCGTACGTCTTGTCGCCCGGCAGTTGCAGCGGCTTGGCGCGCACCACGCGGGTCGGGACATACCCGCCCAGCGACTTGCGCCGGTCGTGCATGTACTGGATCTCCTCCGAGTCCTGGCCCGGGTGGTAGTACGGCGGCAGGCCGGACTCCAGCTCCTGGTCGGGGATCGGCAGGTGCAGCCGGTCGCGGAAGCGCTTGAGGTCGTCGACCGTCAGCTTCTTCATCTGGTGGGTCGCGTTACGGCCCTCGAAGTTCGGGCCGAGCGTCCAGCCCTTGACCGTCTGGGCCAGGATCACCGTCGGCTGGCCCTTGTGGGCCTTGGCCGCCGCGTACGCCGCGTAGATCTTCTTGTGGTCGTGACCGCCGCGGCCCAGGTGCAGGATCTGGTCGTCGGTCATGTGCTCGACCATCTTGCGCAGCCGCTGGTCGTCGCCGAAGAAGTGGTCGCGGATGTAGGCGCCGGTCTCGGTCGCGTACGTCTGGAACTGGCCGTCGGGCGTGGTGTTCAGCCGGTTGACCAGCAGGCCGTCGCGGTCCTGTGCGAGCAGCGGGTCCCAGGTGCGGTCCCACACCAGCTTGATCACGTTCCACCCGGCGCCGCGGAACTGCGACTCCAGCTCCTGGATGATCTTGCCGTTGCCGCGCACCGGGCCGTCGAGGCGCTGCAGGTTGCAGTTGACGACGAAGGTCAGGTTGTCCAGGCCCTCACGGGCGGCGAGGGAGAGCTGACCCAGCGACTCCGGCTCGTCCATCTCGCCGTCGCCCAGGAACGCCCACACATGCGACTGGGAGGTGTCGGCGATGCCGCGCGCCTCCATATAGCGGTTCATCCGCGCCTGGTAGATCGCCCCGAGCGGGCCGAGGCCCATGGAGACCGTCGGGAACTCCCAGAAGTCCGGCATCGACCGCGGGTGCGGGTAGCTGGACAGGGCGTGGCCGGCCTTCGACTTCTCCTGCCGGAAGCCGTCGAGGTGGGCCTCGTCCAGCCGGTCCAGGAGGAAGGCGCGGGCGTAGATACCGGGGGAGGCGTGGCCCTGGAAGAAGATCTGGTCGCCGCCGTCGCCCCGGTCCTTGCCGCGGAAGAAGTGGTTGAAGCCCACGTCGTACAGCGAGGCGGAGGACGCGAAGGTGGCGATGTGGCCGCCGACTCCGATGCCCGGGCGCTGGGCGCGCGAGACCATCACCGCCGCGTTCCACCGGGTCGCGTTGAGGATCTTGCGCTCGATCTCCTCGTTGCCGGGGAAGAACGGCTCGTCCTTGGTGGCGATGGTGTTGACGTAGTCGGTGCTGCGCATCTCGGGCACCGCGACGCGCTTCTCGCGGGCGCGCTCGATCAGGCGGAGCATGAGGTAGCGGGCACGTTCCCGGCCTCGCTCATCGACAGCTGCGTCGAGCGAGTCGAGCCACTCCTGGGTCTCTTCGGGATCGAAGTCCGGGACCTGGCTGGGAAGGCCGCCAATGATGATCGGGTTGCGATCGGATCCGGAAGCCACGCTATTCCTTCGCTTTTCGGTCGTGCTGTGCACGCAATGGATTCGTGCTCTGCTGGGTCGCGCCGATCTCCATCGTGTACCTCGCGTAGGGGATACGTCACCTCTACCAGGTGGTAACCATCACGTGGTGAGACTGGCGCTGCGTGGGCGTCGGGGTGCGACGGCCAAACCGCAACCATACGCTCACCCCGCACGGGGTACGCGTACGCCCGTTCGGCCCTGGGTGGCCTACCCGGCGTATCGTGTCGGTACGCGCGTTCAAACGGGACATTTTGGAGTGATGTGACTCACTCGTGGCTGTTCGTCCATGATGGGAGTTGCGGCGACACTCCCCCAATGCTCCGTTGAGCGGCGTATGGGGGGACCCCCCACGTTTGGGCGGGATCGCTGGCCAGGTACTTGCGCGATCCGCCCGGCCCGTGTGGACTACGCCCCAAGCCCGCGCACGCGCGTGGCACACAGCGACTTGAAGAATGAACGCAAGATGACAGGAGGCAATCCGTGAGCGCGACCGCGGACCACGCGGAGGAGCGGACCAACCCTGCCGTGAGGCTGGGTTTCCAGCCCGAGCAGGTGGTCCAGGAGATCGGCTACGACGACGATGTCGACCAGGAGCTCCGCGAGGCCATCGAGGAGATCACCGGCCAGGAGCTTGTCGACGAGGACTATGAGGACGTGGCCGACGCCGTCGTGCTGTGGTTCCGTGAGGACGACGGCGACCTGACGGACGCGCTGGTGGACGCCATCCAGATGATCGACGACGGCGCGCCGGTCTGGCTGCTGACCCCCAAGACCGGCCGTGACGGCTATGTCGAGCCGAGCGACATCAACGAGGCCGCGACCACCGCCGGCCTGTCCCAGACCAAGAGCTTCAACGCGGGCAAGGACTGGACGGGCAGCCGTCTGGTCACCCCGAAAGCCGCGAAGTCGAAGCGCTGAGCCGACACCGCGACACCCCGCTGAGAGCCCCCCTCCGTAACCTTCGGAGGGGGGCTCTCGGCGTAGGGTGTACCCCCGGTCAACCAGCACATCAGGCCACATCAGCTACCAGCGAAGGGATGCCACCCATGGCGATAGAGGTCGGCGCGAAGGCCCCCGATTTTGAGCTGAAGAACCAGCACGGGGAGTCGGTCCGGCTCTCCGACTTCCAGGGTGAGAAGAACGTCGTCCTCCTCTTCTACCCGTTCGCCTTCACCGGCGTGTGCACCGGCGAGCTGTGCGCCCTGCGCGATGAGCTGCCCACGTTCGTCAACGACGAGGTGCAGCTGCTCGCCGTCTCCAACGACTCGCCCTTCACGCTGCGCGTGTTCGCCGAGCAGGAGGGTCTTGAGTACCCCCTGCTGTCGGACTTCTGGCCGCACGGCGAGGCCAGCCGGGCGTACGGCGTCTTCGACGAGGCGAAGGGGTGCGCGGTGCGCGGCACCTTCGTGATCGACAAGGAGGGCGTGGTCCGCTGGACCGTCGTCAACGGCCTCCCCGACGCCCGGGACCTCAACGACTACGTCAAGGCCCTGGAAACCCTGTAAGGCCCCGGAATCCTGGTGACGGCAGAAACCCAGTCCCGACGGAAACCCTGTGGCGAGGGGGAACCGCTCACTAGGATCGACGCGTTGATCCTGATGGGATCCCTGGGCGCCCCAGGCCGCGCCTGGCGGCGCCCCCGGCACCCGGCATAGCAATGAAGGGGCACACCGTGCTCCTGACGAACCTTTTTGGGAGGACTCGTGGGAGTCAGCCTCAGCAAGGGCGGCAACGTCTCGCTGACCAAGGAAGCCCCTAACCTGACCGCCATCACCGTGGGTCTGGGCTGGGACATCCGCACCACCACGGGCACTGACTTCGACCTCGACGCCAGCGCCCTGTTGACCAACGCCGAAGGCAAGGTCTCCGGCGATCAGAACTTCGTCTTCTTCAACAACCTGAAGAGCCCCGACGGCTCGGTCGAGCACACCGGTGACAACCTCACCGGTGAGGGCGAGGGCGACGACGAGCAGATCAAGGTGAACCTGGTCGGCGTGCCGGCCGATGTCGCCAAGATCGTGTTCCCGGTCTCGATCTACGACGCCGAGACCCGCCAGCAGAGCTTCGGCCAGGTTCGGAACGCGTTCATCCGTGTGGTCAACCAGGCCGACGGCAATGAGCTCGCCCGCTACGACCTGACCGAGGACGCCTCGACCGAGACCGCCATGGTCTTCGGCGAGCTGTACCGGCACGGGGCGGAGTGGAAGTTCCGGGCGATCGGCCAGGGGTACGCCTCCGGGCTGCGCGGCATCGCGCAGGACTTCGGCGTCAACGTCTGATACGCCCGTAGCGCCACCCGCGTATGTACGTTCCGCGTACGCACCGTACGGCCCGCGCGTCCGGCGCCGCGTCCCTGCACACCGGCAGGGGCGCGGCGCCGGACGCGCTGCTTCTCGGCACGTGCGGCGCGGCACGCCGCATGCGCGCTCCGCGCTCTATGCGCACCGTGCGCTTCATGCGCATTTCGCTACACCAGGGGAGGAACCAGGACCATGGGCGTTACCCTCGCCAAGGGAGGCAATGTCTCCCTCACCAAGGCCGCGCCGAATCTCACCCAGGTGATGGTCGGCCTGGGCTGGGACGCGCGCTCGACCACCGGGGCGCCGTTCGACCTCGACGCCAGCGCGCTGCTGTGCCAGTCGGGGCGGGTGCTCGGGGACGAGTACTTCGTCTTCTACAACAACCTGAAGAGCCCCGAGGGCTCGGTCGAGCACACCGGCGACAACCTCACCGGTGAGGGCGAGGGCGACGACGAGTCGATCCTGATCGATCTCGCCAAGGTCCCGGCGCAGGTCGACAAGATCGTCTTCCCCGTGTCGATCCATGAGGCGGACACAAGGCGTCAGTCGTTCGGGCAGGTCAGCAACGCTTTCATCCGTGTGGTGAACCAGGCGGACGGCGCCGAGCTGGCCCGCTACGACCTCTCGGAGGACGCCTCCAGTGAGACGGCGATGATCTTCGGGGAGGTTTACCGCTATGGCGGTGAGTGGAAGTTCCGGGCCGTAGGGCAGGGGTACGCGTCGGGTCTTCGGGGCATCGCTCTAGACTTCGGGGTCAACGTTTCGTAAAGCCGCGTAAAGTGCGCGGGCGAGACCTTACGAAGAGGGATTGGACAGGAAGTGCTCCTCAAAACCTTTGGTTGGTCGTTCGCCATCACGGCGGCCGGCCTGGCCCTGGCTGGCGTCCTCTGGGGGTGGAAGGGGCTCGCCATCGTCGGGATCCTCTCGATCCTGGAGATCTCACTCTCGTTCGACAACGCGGTCATCAACGCGGGCATCCTCCGCAAGATGAACGCCTTCTGGCAGAAGATCTTCCTGACGGTCGGCATCCTGATCGCCGTCTTCGGCATGCGCCTCGTCTTCCCCGTGATCATCGTGGCCATCACGGCGAAGATGGGGCCGCTGGAGGCCGTCGACCTGGCGATCAACAACAAGGACAAGTACGAACACCTGGTCACCGCCGCACACCCGGCGATCGCGGCGTTCGGCGGGATTTTCCTGCTGATGATCTTCCTCGACTTCATCTTCGAGGAGCGCGACATCAAGTGGCTGGGCTGGCTGGAGCGCCCGCTGGCCAAGCTCGGCAAGCTGGACACCTTCTCGATCGTCATCGCCCTGCTGGTGCTGCTCGTGACCGCCATGACCTTCGCCACCGACGTGGCCCACGGCGGCGGCGACAAGACCGCCACGGTGCTGCTGGCCGGTGTCGCCGGTCTGCTCACCTACTTGATCGTGGGCGGTATCTCCGGCTACTTCGAGGACAAGCTGGAGGAGGAAGAGGAGGAGGTCGAGGAAGCCGAGGAGGCCGAACGGGCCGAGAAGGCGGCCTCCGGCGCCCAGAAGGGCAGCCAGGGCGCCACGGTGGTCGGTCTGGCCGGCAAGGCCGCGTTCTTCCTGTTCCTCTACCTGGAGGTCATCGACGCGTCGTTCTCCTTCGACGGCGTCATCGGCGCCTTCGCGGTCACCAATGACATCTTCGAGATGGCGCTGGGTCTGGGCATCGGCGCCATGTACATCCGGTCGCTGACCGTCTACCTCGTCCGCCAGGGCACCCTGGACGACTACGTCTACCTGGAGCACGGCGCGCACTACGCGATCGGCGCGCTCGCCGCGATCCTGCTGATCACGATCAAGTACGAGATCCACGAGGTCATCACCGGCCTGATCGGTGTGGTCCTGATCGGCGCCTCGTACTGGTCCTCGGTGGTGCGCAACCGCCGGGAGGAGGCGGCAGGGGGCGAGGACGCCGAGAGCAAGGCGGAAGTCACGTCCGGAGTGTGACGCGGGTCCGTTTGAGGAACGCTCTGAGCGGGGCGGGCCGGGAGTCCTGACTCCCGGCCCGCCCCGCGGGCAGTTGGGCGATTGAGTAGTCGACTGGTGGGGGTGCGCACGATGGCGTTCTGGAGCAACTGGGGACGGGGCGCGGGGCGCGATTTCGACAGCGGTGGCGCCTCGGGTGTGGTCTCGCTGACCAAGCGGCACCAGACCATCTCGCTGACCAAGCAGGGGGCGGCCAGCGGCAACCTGCGGATCAACCTGTCCTGGCGGATGCGGACGTCGGACTTCAACGACAGGGCGGGGGGCAGCTCACTGCGTCATCCGCTGCGGATGTTCAAACCGGAGATGGTGCAGGCCCAGGGCTCCGCCATGGTCAACGTCGACCTGGACCTGGCCTGCATGTACGAGCTGCAGAGCGGTTCCAAGGGCGTGGTCCAGCCGCTCGGCAACTTCCTGGGCAACCTCAACGAGGCGCCGTACGTCAAGCTGAGCGGCGACGACCGGTTCGGGTCCGGGTCCGGCGAGACGATCTACATCAACATGGACCACAAGGACGACATCAAGCGGCTGCTGATCTTCGTCTACATCTACGACGGCACCCCGGCCTTCGACCGCACCCATGGCATGGTCACGCTCTACCCGAGCAACGGGCCGCGGGTGGAGATCGAGCTCCATGAGCGCGCCCCGCAGGCCCGCTCCTGCGCCGTGGTGCTGATCGAGAACGTCAAGGGCGAGATGCTGGTCCGCCGCGAGGTCAAGTACGTCTACGGCTTCCAGGCGGAGCTGGACCGGCTCTACGGCTGGGGGCTGCAGTGGGGCCGCGGCTACAAGGAGAAGGTCTGAGGGCGGCGTGGCCGGGCGCTCGGCGCCCGGCCATGTGGCCCGCTCAGCGGTGCTGGAACTGGGGCCCCTGCGGCGGCAGCGTGAAGTTTGGGTCGGGCAGCGGGGGCGGCGGTATCGGCTGGGTGCGCTGCACCTGCTGCGGATAGCCGTACGCGGGCTGCTGCGGATATCCGTACGCCGGCTGCTGGGGGTAGCCGTACCCGGACTGTGCCGTCTGCGCCGCCTGTGCCGACTGCTGCGCCGCCGGGGGCTGGGCGGGGGACTGCGGATAGCCGTATGTGGGCTGCTGTGGATAGCCGTAGCCGGGCTGTGACGGGGGTTGCTGCGGGGCGGCCGGTGGGGCGGTCGGCGGGGGCGGTACGGGGCCGTAGGCGGCCGGCAGTGGTGTGGGGGCCGCCGTCATCGGCTGGGTCAGCTGGGAGTCGTCCCAGGAGTCCTGCCCGAAGGCGGGGCCGGGGGGTGCCGCGTGGACGACGTCCCCGGCGGCGGCCGGGGACGGTGGCACGGGGGCGGGCGTGGACTCCGGCCGGCCCTCGTTTCCGCTTCCGGCTTCGTTCGCGGGGGCGTCCGTGCTCCCGGCTGCGCCCATGCCCGGGTCGGGGGCGGCGCCGGCCTCGCTGCTGTCCTCGCCGCCGCCCTCGCCGTCGTCCACCGAGATGCCGTACTCGGTGGCCAGTCCGACAAGACCCGACTCATACCCCTGCCCGAGCGCGCGGAACTTCCACGAGCCCCCGCGCCGGTAGAGCTCACCGCACAGCAGCGCGGTCTCCTGGCCGGTCTCCGGCGTCACCACGAACTCCGCGAGCGGTGCCGCGTCCGCCCCGCCCGAGGCGTCGTACAGCAGCAGGCTCAGATCGGTCACCTGGCCGAAGGTGCCGCCGTCCGCCGACGCGGCCAGCACCACCCGGTGGACGGCCGGCTCCAGCGCCGCCAGATCGGCCTCGACGGTGTCCGTCAGCCCCTCCGGCACCCGCTTCTTGGGCAGATGCCGCACCAGGCCCGACGGATGGCGTGGCTGGTTGTAGAAGATGAAGTCCTCGTCCGAACGCACGCGGTCGTCGGCGCCCAGCAGCAGCGCCGAGGCGTCCACATCGGGTACGTCCGTGCCGGGAGTCCAGCGGAGCACGGCCCGTACGGCGGTGGCCTCCAGCGGGATGTTCGATCCCTTCAGCATCGCGTGCGTCATGGCCGCAATCCTGCCCTCCCGGACCTGGCTGGGACAACGCAGGGGGCCCGTGCGGGTCCGAGAAAAGATCGGAAAGGGTGGAAGGGTCAGTATCCCGGACACGCAGTGGACGCATATGAGTTACGCGATTTTCACACCCTTGGGGAACTTTTGACCCATCGCCGCACGTACGATTATCGGCCACCACCCGGGCCGGAGCGGCCAGCGCGGGCACGGCAGCGTGGGGAGAACTATGCGGCATTTTGGACATCTGTCCGCCGAGGTGCGGAAAGAACTGTTCCACCGGGAGCCCGGCGACTTCACCGCGGACTCCCCGGCCCAGACGCTCGCCGTCGCGCTCGGCGCCACCCTCTACAGCCCTGCCACCCGCCCCCGCCTCGCCGATGACATCGCCAAACAGGCAGGTCAGGGCGTTACCTCCATGGTGCTCTGCCTGGAGGACTCGATAGACGACAACGAGGTGCCCGCGGCCGAGGAGAACCTGGTACGGCAGCTGAGCGAACTCTCGGCGCGCGGCCCGCACCTCTCACTGCCCCTGCTGTTCATCCGGATCCGGACCCCCGAGCAGATCGTCGACCTCGTCCGGCGGCTCGGCTCCGCCACGCGACTGCTGTCCGGATTCGTACTGCCGAAGTTCACCGAGGAGCGCGGCGTCCCCTTCCTCGAGGCGCTGATTTCGGCCGAAACCCCGCAGGCGGCCGAGGCCCTGGGCGGCCGGAAACTGTACGCGATGCCGGTCCTCGAATCGCCCGAGCTGATGCACCGGGAGACCCGCACCGAGACCCTGGCCGGTATCGGCCGCACCGTCGACAAGCACCGCGAGCGGGTCCTGGCGCTCCGCCTCGGCGTCACCGACCTGTGCTCGGCCTACGGGCTGCGCCGGGCGCCCGATATGACGGCGTACGACGTACAGCTCGTCGCCTCCGTCATCGCGGATGTGGTGAACATGCTGGGCCGCGCGGACGGCACCGGTTTCACGGTCACCGGCCCGGTGTGGGAGTACTTCAAGTCGCACGAACGGATGTTCAAGCCGCAGCTGCGCCTCAGCCCCTTCACCGGCCGCGCCGCGTCGTCGCTGCGCACCGCCCTCATCGAGCACGACATGGACGGGCTGCTGCGCGAGATCGAACTCGACCGCGCCAACGGGCTGCAGGGCAAGACCTGCATCCACCCCACGCATGTCGCCCCCGTGCATGCGCTGTCCGTGGTCAGCCACGAGGAGTACAGCGACGCCGTGGACATCCTCGAACCGCAGCGCGACGGGGGCGGTGTGCTGCGCTCGGCGTACACCAACAAGATGAACGAGGTGAAGCCGCACCGCGCCTGGGCCGAGCGGACCCTGCGGCGCGCGGAGGTTTTCGGCGTGGCCCAGGAGCACATCAGCTTTGTGGAGCTGTTGGCGGCGGGGCTGCGGACGGGGTAAG
The DNA here is from genome assembly GCF_053599555.1 of Streptomyces sp. NPDC000941. Taxonomy (NCBI): domain Bacteria; kingdom Bacillati; phylum Actinomycetota; class Actinomycetes; order Kitasatosporales; family Streptomycetaceae; genus Streptomyces; species Streptomyces sp. NPDC000941. The sequence goes on along the minus strand of NZ_JBSFMM010000154.1, from coordinate 16,314 downwards.
GGGCTACCGGGATGCTGGGTGTCTCATGGAGCGGACAGGGTTGATGGTGTTGATGGGGCTGAGCGGGCTGATGGGGCGTACGACGTGATGTGGTCGGGGCAGTGGGTCGCGGACCGGCTGGGAGTCGGGCTCGAAGGCGGCGATGAACTGCGCGAGTTGCTGGGGCTCGCGCTGCGGCGCAACCCCAAGCGGGCGCATCTGCTGGTGTCCAACGTGCTCGGCAAGCATGTGCCACAGCGCCCGCGCACCGTCCACGGCGCGGGCGTACGGCTCGGCCGCCGGGTCCGCGAACTGCTGGGCGACGAGGCCGCGGCGCGCGCGGTCGTGCTCGGCTACGCGGAGACCGCGACGGGCCTGGGCCACAGCGTCGCGGACGGCCTGGGCCTCGCCCCCTACCTCCACTCCACCCGCCGCCCGGTCGCCGGGGTCGCCCCGGTGGGCGGCTTCGAGGAGGAGCACAGCCACGCCACATCCCACCTCCTCCTCCCCGAGGACCCCGCCCTGCTGGCCACGGACGGCCCGCTGGTCCTCGTCGACGACGAGTTCTCGACCGGCCGGACGGTGCTCAACACCATCGCCGCCCTCCACCGGCGCTTCCCGCGCGAGCGGTACGTGGTGGTGGCCCTGGTCGACATGCGTTCCCCCGAGGACCGCGCCCACCTGGACGCCTTCGCGGCCGACCTCGGCGCGCGGGTGGACCTGATCGCCTCGGCCACGGGCACGGTCCGGCTTCCCGAGGGGGTCCTGGAGCGTGGGCAGCGGCTGGTGGCGGAACACGAGGCGGCCGGGGCCGGGGGCCCCGCGCCTGCGGCCGGGGCGGCGCCCGGCTCGGCGCCTGCGTCTGCGGCCGGTTCGGGGTCCGTGCCCGCGTCTGGCTCGGCGCCTGTGCTGACGTCTGGCTCGGCGCCCGCGCCCCTGGCTGCGCCAGGCCCACGGCCCGCGCCTGCGAGTGTGCCCGGCTCGGGCCCCGGGCCCGCGCCTGCGGCCGGGCCCGGTTCGGCGTCCGCTGCGGGGATTGGTGCCCACACCACGCACACGGGGCCGGTCCGCGTCGAGCTCGGCTGGCCGCAGGGGCTGCCCGACGGGGGGCGGCACGGCTTCACCCCTGCTCACCGGGAGCGGCTGGAGGCCGCGCTTCCGGGGATGGCGGCCCGTATCGCCGAGGCACTGGGCGGCGGGGCGCGGCGGGTGCTCGTCCTCGGCTTCGAGGAGCTGATGTACGCGCCGCTGCGGATCGCCGAGGCGCTGGACACCGCGCTGGCCACCGGCCCGGCCGCGGCCGAGGTGCGGTACTCGACCACCACGCGCTCGCCCGTGCTGGCCGTCGACGACCCCGGCTACGCGATCCGTACCCGCCTCGCCTTCCCCGCGCACGACGCGCCCGCCGACGGGCCCGGCGAGCGCTACGCCTACAACGTCGCCCCCGGCGGCGATCCCACCCGCCGCTTCGACGCGATCGTCGCCGTCGTCGACTCGTCGGCCGACACCCCCGAACTGCACGCCCCGGACGGTCTTTTGGCTCACCTCGCCGCGCACACCGACCGCCTCCTGCTGGCCGTCGTGCCGTCCTACACGCCGAACACCAACGCCCCGACCCGTAACTCCCACCGACAGGCGCCCCCCATGTCACAACCGCCGCTGCCGGAGCCGCTGCGCGGCCCCGCGTTCTCCTCGTACGCACCCGACGACGTCGGCTGGCTGCTGCAGGACTTCTCCGACGTCACGCTCGAGGCGCCCACCGAGGAGCGCGAGGAGGCGATCCAGAGCGGCGGCGCGCACTACGCCGAGTCGCTGCCCGTCGAGTACCAGCCCACCGAGGAGTACCAGGCGCTGTTCCGGGCCGCGCTGACCACCTCCGCGGCGCGTATCGCACGGGCGGTCGGCGCGGTCACCGAGACCGTGCTCGCCGAGCGTTCACCGCGCCCCGTCCTGGTGTCGCTGGCCCGGGCCGGCACCCCCGTCGGCGTGCTGATGCGCCGCTGGGCGCGCCACGCACACGGTCTCGACCTGCCGCACTACGCCATCTCCATCGTGCGCGGCCGCGGCATCGACACCACGGCGCTGCGCTGGCTGGCGGACCGTCACGACCCCGCCGACGTGGTGTTCATCGACGGCTGGACCGGCAAGGGCGCGATCACCCGCGAACTGGCCGAGGCCGTACGGCCGTACCCCGGCTTCGACCCGCGGATCGCCGTACTCGCCGACCCCGGCCGCTGCGTCGAGACGTACGGCACGCGCGATGACTTCCTCATCCCCTCCGCCTGCCTCAACTCGACCGTCTCCGGGCTGATATCGCGCACCGTGCTCCGCGCCGACCTGGTCGGGCCCGACGACTTCCACGGCGGCAAGTTCTACCGCGAACTGGCCGGCGCCGATGTCTCCGGGCTCTTCCTGGACACCGTCGAGGCCCGCTTCGACGAGGTCGCCGACCAGGTCGCCGCCGATGTGAAGGAGCTCGCGGCCGCCGACCGCAGCCCGACCTGGGAGGGGTGGGCGGCCGTCGAGCGGATCAGCGAGGAGTACGGCATCCACGACGTGAACCTCGTCAAGCCGGGCGTCGGCGAGACGACGCGGGTGCTGCTGCGCCGCGTCCCGTGGAAGATCCTCGCGTCGCGCGACGCCGGCGCGGACCTGGCCCATGTGCGGCTGCTGGCCGAGCAGCGCGGGGTGCCGGTGGAGGAGGTGGACGGTCTGCCGTACTCATGCGTCGGGCTGATCCACCCCCGCTACACGCGCGGCGCGACGGGCGCGGACGGCAAGGCGGTGAGCGCCTGATGACCAGCCATGAGCAGCCGCCGCTGCTGATCGCGAGCGACCTCGACCGTACGCTGATCTACTCCGCGGCCGCCCTCGACCTCCGTATGCCGGACGCCGAGGCGCCCCGCTTGCTCTGCGTCGAGGTGTACGGCCATCAGCCGCTGTCGTACATGACGGAGACCGCGGCCGGGCTGCTCACCGACCTGGCCCGCGGCGCCGTCTTCGTACCGACCACCACGCGCACCCGCGAGCAGTACGGCCGCGTCCGCCTGCCCGGCCCCGCCCCCCGCTTCGCGATCTGCGCGAACGGCGGCCATCTGCTGGTCGACGGCGAGTCCGACCCGGACTGGCAGGCGTCCGTACGCGCCCGCCTCGCCGCGGCGTGCGCGCCGCTGGAGGAGGTCCGCGCCCATCTCATCCGTACCGCGGACCCGGCCTGGCTGCTCAAGGAGCGGGTGGCCGAGGACCTGTTCGCCTACCTGGTCGTCGAACGGGCCCTGCTGCCCGAGGGATACGTCAAGGAGCTGACCGGCTGGGCCGAGGAGCGCGGCTGGACGGTCTCGCTGCAGGGCCGCAAGATCTACGCCGTGCCGAAGCCGCTCACCAAGAGCGCGGCGGTCGCCGAGATCGCGCGCCGTACGGGGGCGCGCGAGGTGCTTGGCGCCGGGGACTCCCTCCTGGACGCCGACCTCCTCCTGGCCGCCGACCGCGCCTGGCGGCCGGGCCACGGCGAACTCGCCGACGAGGGCTGGACGGCGCCGCAGGTGACCGCGTTGGAGGAGCGGGGCGTGGCGGCGGGGGAGCAGATCCTGCGAGCCTTCGCGGCGCGGGCCGGGGTGGCCTGAACCGGGGTGGCGGACGCACGGGAATGACCGGGCCCGGGGATGACCCGGGCCGGGGTCGACCCCCGTAACCCCTTCACCCCCGCCGCTGCCCCCGCCCCGGCCGGAAGACCCGTACCCCCACGAACGCCACCACCCCCAGCGCCGCCGCGCCCGCCACCACCTTCGAGTACACCGACACGTAGTCCGTCACCTCGTGCCAGTTGTCCCCCAGCGCGTACCCGGCCAGCACGAACACCGTGTTCCAGATCAGGCTCCCGAGCGTGGTCAGGGCGAGGAAGACGGGCACCGGCATTCGCTCGATCCCGGCGGGTACAGAGATCAGACTGCGGAAGATCGGCACCATGCGCCCGAAGAAGATGGCCTTCGTGCCGTGCCGGGCGAACCACTGCTCCGTCCGCTCGATGTCCGCCACCTTCACCAGCGGCAGCCGCGCGGCGATCGCGACCGTACGGCCCCGGCCGAGCAGCCCGCCCACCCAGTACAGGGCGAGCGCCCCGATCACCGAGCCGGCCGTGGTCCACAGCAGCGCGGCGTACAGGTTCATATCGCCCTGCGCGGCGGCGAATCCCGCCAGAGGCAGGATCACCTCGCTGGGCAGAGGCGGGAAGAGGTTTTCCAGCGCGATGGCGGCGCCCGCGCCGGGCGCGCCCAAGGTGTCCATCAGGCCAGTGGCCCAGTCGGTGATCCGGTCGCTCATGCCGAACGACGCTAGAAAGGCGGCCACCCCGGGACCATGAGGGCGCCCACCCGGTCCGCCGGTCGCGCACCGCACCCACAACCTGCGGAAATCCTCAGTGTGCGGGCCGATGTGCGCCACTAACGTGGCCGCTCATGGGGAGATGGCTACGGCGCGGGCTGCGCCTGGCGGGCGGGCTGCTGATCGGCGTGGGCACGGGCCTCGTGGAGCTGGTGTGCGTCGCGGTGGCGGGGCTTGCCCTGCTGTGCGTACGGACCTGGCCGGGCGGCTGGCCGGCGGCCCGGCGGTGTGTGCTGGGCGCGGTGACGGCCGGGGCGCGGCGGCTGACGGAGGCCGAGCGCCGCCGGCTGGCCCGCTTCCTGGGCCATGACATCGCGGCCGACTACGACGACCCGGCCGCCCGCCAGTACGTGGCGGCGCGCTGGTCGCTGGGGTTGCTGGGCGGGCTGGTGCTGCTGGCCGTGGTGGCCGGCACGGCGTACGGCAGCCTGCTGCTGTGGGGCTGGTTCATCATGCGCGACGGCGAGTGGATCACGATCACCAGCTCCGCGATCGGCGGGCTCTTCCTGCTCTTCCTCGCCCTCCAGGGCATCGTCGGCGTCGCGCTCCTGGAGGGACAGCTGGCCCGCCACTTCCTCGGCCCCAGCCACCGAGAGGCCCTGCGCCGCCGGATCGACGAGCTGTCCACCAGCCGCGCCGGGGTGGTGGACGCGGTGCACGACGAGCGCCGCCGTATCGAGCGCGATCTGCACGACGGGGTGCAGCAGCGGATCGTCGCCCTCGGCATGCTGCTCGGCCGGGCCCGCCGCAGCCAGGACCCCGACAAGGCGCGCGCCCTGCTCGTCCAGGCCCATGAGGAGAGCCGGGCCGCGCTGACCGATCTGCGCGAGGTGGCGTGGCGGGTGTACCCCACGGCGCTGGACGAGGCCGGGCTGCGGGCGGCGCTGGAGGCGGTCGCCGAGCGGTCGGCCATCCCGGTGCGGCTGGAGTACGGGCTGACGGCGGAGCCGGGGGAGGCGGTTCGTACAGTGGCGTACTTCGTGGTCGCCGAGGCGGTGACCAACGCGATCAAGCACTCGGGCGCGGAGCGCATCACGGTGGCGCTGAGCGGGCGGGAGACGGAGGTGGGGGCCTTGGGCGGGCTGCTGGTACGGGTCACCGACGACGGCAGGGGCGGCGCCGACCCGGCGGGCGGCGGGCTGCTGGGCCTGGCCCGGCGGGTGGCGGCGCTGGACGGCCGGCTGCGGGTGGTCAGCCCGCCCGGCGGACCCACGACGGTCAGCGCGGAGCTGCCGGAGCTGCGGGAGTTGCGGGAGCTGCCGGAGTTGCCATGCGCGTGATCCTGGCCGATGACTCGACCCTGCTGCGCGAGGGCCTGGTGCGGCTGCTCGCCGAGGAGGGCCACGAGGTGGTGGCGGCGGTGGGCGACGGCGCGGCGCTGGTCGAGGCGGTGGGGCGGAGCCCGGACGTGGACGCGGTGGTGGTCGACGTACGGATGCCGCCGACGCACAGCGACGAGGGGCTGCGGGCGGCGCTGGAGATCCGGCGGCGCCACCCCGGCATCGGTGTGCTGGTGCTGTCGCAGTACGTGGAGAAGCGGTACGCGACCGAACTGCTCACCTCCGAGGACGGCGGCGCGGGGGTCGGCTATCTGCTCAAGGACCGGGTGGTGGAGGTCGACGAGTTCCTGGACGCGCTGGAGCGGGTCGCGGCGGGCCGGGCCGCCTTCGACTCCGAGGTCGTCCGCAGACTGCTGGCCCGCAGTACCCACACCGACCCGCTCAGCCGGCTCACCCCGCGCGAGCGGGACGTCCTCGGCGCGATGGCGCAGGGCCACGCCAACACGGCCATCGCGGAGCGGCTGCATGTCTCGCGCAGCGCCGTGGAGAAGCACATCAACGCGATCTTCGACAAGCTCGAACTCCCTGCTAGTTCGGGTTACAGTCGCCGAGTGCTGGCTGTACTGCGTTACCTGGGAAGCTGAACTCCCGGGACACTGAAGGGGGCCATGTTGGCCGAGAGCAAGAGCACGCCGATCACGGACGAGCTGTATGGCTACATGCTGGGCCACAACCCGCCGCTCGACCCGGTCCAGCGCGAGCTCGTCGAGGTCACGCATGCCCAGCTGCCCGGGTACGCGGGTATGCAGTCCGCCGAGGAGCAGGGCCCGCTGCTGGCGTTCCTGGTGCGACTGACCGGCGCCCGGCACATCGTCGAGGTCGGCACCTTCACCGGCTTCTCCGCCCTGTCGATGGCGCAGGCGCTGCCCGCCGGCGGCAAGCTGATCGCCTGCGACATCTCGGAGGAGTGGACGGCGTACGGCCGGGACGCCTGGGCCAAGGCCGGGGTCGCGGACCGTATCGACCTGCGGATCGCGCCCGCGCTCGACACGCTGCGGGCGATGCCGGCCGAGCCGCATATCGACCTGGCCTACCTCGACGCGGACAAGGGCAACTACATCGCGTACTGGGAGGAGCTGGTGGAGCGGATGAGCCCGGGCGGGCTGATCGTCGCGGACAACGTGTTCTTCCACGGCTCCGTCGTCGACCCGGAGGCGACGGGCTCGGGCGCGGCGATCAAGGCGTTCAACGAGCATGTGGCCGCCGACGAGCGGATGGAGTCGGTCATGCTGACGGTCGCGGATGGGCTGACCCTGGCCCGCCGCCGCTGAACCTGCGCCGCCGCAGCAGCCGCCGGGCGTGCCGCCCTCCTTGCTGTCGCTCTTCTTGTTGCCGCTCTTCGGACCGCGAGGGTGCGGACGCGCCAGGTGGCTGATCGAGCTTGCCCCACTTACCGGGCGGTGTGGGCCTCGGCCTCTCCGTTGCCTGATCACCGCGCCCGGCCTGGAGCTCCCGGGCACGCGCCTCACGTTCGGCGAGCAGGGGGTGACGGGCCTGCCAGTACGGATTGTCGTGCGGCAACCCGCCGCTGACCCGCCCGTACATGCCGAACCACATCAACATCAGGCCGACCACAAAGCTGAACAGCACGTTCTGGAGGCGGAAGGCCAGGAAATCGAAGGACGTCTCCAGCAGGGCGAGATTGACGAAACCGCTCACCAGGAAGAGGACGCCCAGCACGATGTTGAGGGTCGAGGCGAAGTTGCCGCCGATGACCATGCCGACGACCAGCAGCGCACCGATGACGATGGACAGCACGCTCAGCGCGCCGTTGGTGTTCAGCTCGGCGACGGTGGCACCGCCGGTGTCAAAGAAACCGATCTGGTGGATCAGGCCCAGGATGCCGAAGGCGATCAGGACCAGACCCATCAGGCCCGCACCGACGCGGTAGACCTGGCTGAGCCGGTGGTCGACCGGCAGATGCTCGTCGAGCTTGATGCGGACGCCGACCCGCTCCGGGAATTGGCGTCCGATCCCCGCCGGGTGGGGACCGATGGGGGAGGGGCGGCCAGTAGCCATGTCCGGCCTCCTTCGGGCTGATGGGGTTTACCCCTGCCGGTCGCGGAGACCCCGGCCTCGCGGTGCTGCGCGCTGCGCGGTCGAGGCCGTACTTGCGTACGTACCTCCCAGGATCCGCCCCCGACCGGCCCGGCTCAACCGGGCCGGTCTCAACAGCACGGCCGCGCGCAACCTCACCCGCAGCAGCCGCCCCCACAGCATCCGCCACCACCGCCACCGGAAGCCTGGGAGCGCGCCGGGGCGGAGGAGGCGGCGCCGGTGACGGCGACTGTCGAGAGCAGCTTCACCGTGTCGTCGTGCCCGTCGGGGCAGGACGCCGGCGCCGAGGACTCGGCCATGGGCCGGTTCAGCTCGAAGGTGGTCCCGCAGGCGCGGCATCGGTATTCGTAGCGAGGCATAGGGGCAGCATAGCCAGGAGAGAGGCGGTCCAACAGCGCACAAAGCACGCAAAACCGCAGGCCAACACATGGGTATGGCGCAGGCACAGGCACAGGCGCGGGAAGAACACGCAACGCGCCCCACCGGCCCGGGCCGGTGGGGCTCACCCTCAGTGCGCGCCGCCACGCTCCTCGCGGATGTCCTGCACCACGTGGGCGACGGTCTGCCGCACGGCCTCCGTCTCGGTCAGGAAGTGCCACCAGTCGGGGTGCCGCCCCTCCAGCCCGCCGATCGCCCGGTCCAGCCGCTCCACCGCGCCGTCCAGGGGCCGGGCGTGGCGCGGGTCGGGGGTGTCGCGCCCGGCCATGGCCAGGCGCTGCGCGTCGCGGATGGCGAAGCGCGTGCGCTCGACTTCCTTGTTCCGGTCGTACGACACCTCGTCGAGCCGCCGCAGCCGGTCGCCGGCCGCGGACACCGCCTCGTCCGTGGTGTTCAGCAGCGCCCGTACGGTCGCGAGCAGGGCGGTGGCATCGGCCCAGCGCTGCTCGTCGCGCGCCTCCTGGGCCTCCTTGAGCTTCGCCTCGGCCCGCGCGACGTCGCCCTCGGCCTGCGCCGGCACGGTCTGCAGATCCTGCCAGCAGGCCGCGCTGTAGCGCCGCCGCAACTCGCTCAGCACGGGCGCGACGCCCTCCGTACGCGTGGTGATCGCCTGCGCACGGGTACGCAGCGACACCAGCCGCCGGTCGATCTCCGCGGCCCGCTCCGGCAGCCGCTCCGCCTCGCCGCGCACCGCCTCCGCCCGGCGCAGCACATCGTCCGCGCGCCGGATGGTCTCCTGCACACCATGCCGGCCCGCCCCCTCGTTGAGCCTGGTCAGCTCGGGCGCCAGCGCGGCCAGCCGCGCCGCCGGATCGTCGGCCCGCAGCCCGGACCCCCGTACGGCATCCAGCGCGTCGCTCGCCGCGCGCAGCGCCTGCCGGGCCCGCTCCACGGCGGGCGCCAGCCGCGCCAGCTGGGTCTCGGCCTGCTCCAGCAGCGGGCCGAGCCCCTGCGCGAAGCGGTCGAGGTCCCCCTTGGTGCGCCGCAGCTCGTCCTTGGCCCGGACCAGATCGGCGCGGGCGCGCGAGGCGGTCGAGGCCTCCAGGTCGTCGCGGTCCAGGTCATGGGCGTCGACGGCGGTGATGTAGTCCCGGCTGACCTGGTCGATCCGCTGGCCGAGCGCCTCGAAGTCGGCCTTCGCCCGCCGGGCGGGCGGGGAGTCGTCGACCGCCGTGATCGTCTCGATCGAGATCCGCAGCTCGCGCTGCGCGGTGTCCAGCTCGTAGAACGCCGCCGCGGCCTCGTCCTTCGCGGCCTGCGCCTGCGCCCGCTGCCCTTCCCCCCGCCCCCCGAACCACCGCCGCGCCCCGCCCCCCGCGAACGTGACCGGCACCACCGCGATCAGCAACGGCAACGGCGCCACCACCAGCGCCACACCCCCCACAACCCCCTCGACCACCCGCCGCACCGCCCGCAGGCGACGTGCTGGACCCGGACGACGTACTGGACGTGCAGACTGCGCGGATGTCGCCGCCACTTCCCTCTCCCACATGGATCGCCCCAGGCCCGGCTGTCATTCTCCCACCCGTCACTGACGAACAGGCATGACGGATGGTTCGCGATCAGGCCCGTTCTTTCCCTCCCTCTCCTGGATTGCGACGGTGTGGCGGGGACAAGGTAGGCTGGCACCTCATCCCGGGCGCATAGCTCAGCGGTAGAGCGCTGCCCTTACAAGGCAGATGTCGGCGGTTCGAATCCGTCTGTGCCCACCAGCGAAAAGACCCCCAGCCGATTTCGGTTGGGGGTCTTTGACATCCGCAGATGACATCAACGTCGGCCGATCAAGTTGCAGCCGCCAAGGTGCCTGCTCACACTTGTTGTGCGCGTTCAAGTGTGTCGCCCCATGCCGTTTCCAGGGCAACCTGCCAGAGGAGCGTCCTATGGCCAAGATCCTTTGCGTGCTGACCGGCGCGAGCTACTGGACCCTGAAGGACGGGCACCGACACCCCACCGGGTACTGGGCCGAGGAGTTCGTGGCGCCTTACAGCGTGTTCACCGACGCCGGACACGACGTCACCGTGGCAACTCCGCGTGGGACCGTCCCCGTTGTGGACACGATGAGCCTGGAGCCCCGCATGGCGGGCGGTGAGGAGAACGCCCTCCGGGAGGAGGCCGTCATCGAGGCGGCGGATGAGCTGCGGCATCCCATCTCCCTCAAAGAAGTGCGCCTCGATGACTATGACGCGGTCTACTACCCCGGAGGCCACGGCCCGATGGAAGACCTCTCGGTCGACTCCGACTCCGCGTCACTGCTGCGCAAGGCACTCGCTTCCGGCAAACCACTCGGCATCGTCTGCCACGCCCCGGCTGCTCTCCTCGCGACCCGTGACGCAAAGGGCAACACGCCCTTCGCGAACTACCGTGTGACGGGATTCTGCAACGAAGAGGAGGTCGGCGTCGGCTTCGCCGACAAAGCGAAGTGGCTGCTGGAGGACGAGCTGAAGAAGCTGCCCACCCAGTATTCGCGGGGTCCCGCCTGGAAGCCGTACACGGTCGTGGACCGCAACCTCTACACGGGGCAGAACCCCGCCTCCTCGGGCCCTCTCGCCAAAGAGCTTGTCGAGGCCCTGTCTTGAACCGAAGGTGAAGCTCGCTCGACCTGGTGCCCGGCACGGGGCGATGACGCGACTGCAACCAGACGTCCGTCAATACGGTCTTGTTGATGCACTTCGCAGCCACTGTTCAGATCGATTGGAGAACGGCCTAGTCAGGCAGCCGCCAGCTCGCACCCTCCGGCTCGTCCAGCCACAGCGTATGAGCACCGTCCGCGGAGACCGACAGGCCATAGCGGTCATGCCCCGGCCGCCCGGCATCCCGCCAATGACTGAGCAACGGCTCCCGCTTGGCCCACAGATCACGGGGCCCGCCGTGGTCCAGCCGAGCGGTCTGAACGCCGGTCATAGCGATACGCGCCCACGACGAGGTGACCGGGTCGAAGAGGCATCGCATCTGCCGGCCGTCGTCGTCCGCCAGGGCGAACTCGTTGACCCCCGGCTGGACCAGCGACGCGAGCAACTGCGGCATGGCAGCGTCCAGGCTCACCGGGATGGTGATCTCCCGGCTCTGGTCGGACCACGTCAGCAGCGGCTGCACGAGCGGCCCTGCGGCGGTCCCCACAGTGTCAGGGCTCGACCGGGCGGTCATGAAGTTGGCCAGTTCGGGGAGGAACCGGCCGCTGGCCGAGTGGTCGGCCGTCACGGACAGGCGCGCGATGCCGCAGCCGATGTTGGCCACGATCACCCCGCCCGGGCGGAGTTGCTCTCGCCAGGCGTCCGGGATCCGGCCGACGCCGCACGTCGCCAGGAGCCGGTCGGAGCGCGGTACTGGCCTCTCGGCCAGCCCGTTTCTCCGGACCGCTTCCCGCACCCGCCGTGCGGCTCTCACCGCAACGGGCGCTCCACAAGTCCCGATGTGCCTTCGATACTGCCTATGCGGACAGTTGCCAGGGCGAGGGGATAACCGTTCCCCGATAGCGATAGCGCGTCGTGCTCACTTTCGCCGCGCTGAACAGCGTAAATTCCTCGCCCCTCGGCCACCATCCGCCGTCGCAGTAGCGACGACGCAGTTCCTTCCAGGTCATCCGCCGGTGTTTCACGCGAAGCCATCTGATTACCCGCTCCCAAGCATAATGGGAAACGAAGTTGAAAGCCTTGCTTGATACTCCGGGACGGAAGTAGACGCACCATCCCCGCATCATCTGATTGAGCTGAATCAGCAGTTCATCGAGCGTCAGACCAACGCCTGTAGTCCGGCACTTCTCTTTGACCTTTCTCGCGATCGTCCGGACGGACTTGCGCGAGGGGTAGGTATAGACGTAGTACCGGTCTGTGCCCCGTTTGCGATGACGCTGGATGCGCCACCCCAGAAAGTCGAGGCCGCCATCGATGTGGGTGATCAACGTCTTCTCCTCAGACAGGCGCAGGCCCATCGTGGAGAGCACGTTCGTGATCTCATCGCGGAGAGCCTCGGCATCGGCTTGAGAGCCCGACACCATCAGACACCAGTCGTCGGCATAACGGACCAGCCGAAAGTTCGGCAGCCCCAGTCGGCGACGGCGCATCCGCCCGTCCGGACCGAATCGAGCGGTGTGGTGACCTCCGGGAGCCTGGGCGATGTATTCGTCCAGAACTGAGAGAGCCACGTTGCTCAGCAACGGTGACAAGATCGACCCCTGAGGAGTTCCAGTGCTGGTCTCTCGGAGCTGGCGATCCTGACCGAGAATCCCCGACTTCAAGAACGCCTTCACCAGGTCCAGGACGCGTTTGTCTCCGATTCGTGCCCGCACTCGCGCCATCAGCGCAGGATGCGAGATCTCATCGAAGCACGCCTTGATGTCGCCCTCCACCACCCATTCATACGAGTTGGCGGCGTAGTGGCGCACTTCGGCGACCGCATCGTGAGCCCGCCGATTCGGACGGAACCCGTAGGAGCACGGGAGGAAATCAGCCTCGAAAATCGGCTCCAACACCAGCTTCAAGGAAGCCTGCACCACTCGGTCCGTGACCGTGGCGATCCCCAAACGACGGACTTTGCCGTTCGACTTCGGAATCAGCCGTTCACGTACCGGCAGCGGGCTGAAGCTACGGTCCCGCAACGAAGACCGAAGCCCGTCGAGGAATACCTCAACACCCCGAACAGTCTCGACGTAGTAGGCAGTTTCACCGTCCACTCCGGCCGTCCGGGCTCCCTTATTACCCCGCACCCGCGCCCAGGCGCTCAACAAGAACGCCGGGTCGGTCACCAGATTGAACAGGTCGTCAAACCTGCGATGGGGATCTTCGCAGGCCCATCGGTGCAGTTTCGTCTGGATCTCCAGTACCCGGCGTTCTGCCTTGGACAAGGCATACTCCAGCTCGTCGGTATTCACCGGCGACACGCTCCTGGCATTCCAGTCCTTCCACTGCTGTCTTGCTGTCCTCCTTCGCCATGTACGCGCCTCTCGCGCGCTCGGACTACTACGAGGACTCCGCCACGCCCCGATGTCGGCAGCCGACGACGGGCCTGCCCTTCTCCCAACTGGCTGTCAGGAGACGTGGGCAACATCAGGACGCTTCCCACGTTCACCACCATCCGTTCGACAAGTGAGCCGCCCAGCTCTACCCCGGCAGCATCGCCACGCCTACGCCGCAGGCATTCAGCGTGGCCTCCTTCCCCGACACCCTTAATCGGAGTTGAAGTCGTCACCGAAACCTCCGGTGACGTGCACTGCACCCGGCCCACATCCGAAAGGTTGGAGCCGGCACAACGATTACGGGGCTTCAAGCACTGGTTCCTCTCGTACGGCTTCTCGTCTTGCTCGCCGGACCCGTCCTGTCTGGCAGTACCAGTACGTCCCGGCTTTGTCAGGGCTGCTTACCGTCCTTCCGCGCGTCTCCGCGGTCAGACTGCCCTCAGCTTCGTCGGCCTGCTGCGACAGGGCGACGGTGGAGGTCTTTCACCTCCACACGGAAATGGTGGCGCTTCGTGGCGCACCAGCGCGGCGTTGTAGCCGGTGCCGGCCCCGATCTCCAGCACGGTGTCCGCGTCCTGGACGTCGAGGGCTTCGAGCATCAGCGCCATGAGGGACGGCTGCGTGGACGAGCTGGTGGCGGTGCCGTCCTGGTCGAACTGGGTCAGCAGCGTGGCGTCGCTGTAGGCCGCGGTCAGCCACACGGAACTGCCCTGGCTGTAGGTGTGCAGGCGTCCCTGTGCCCGGATGGCGAAGTCGGGTACGAACTCGTGCCGAGGGACGCTCAGGAAGGCGGCACGCCACGGCTCGGTCCGGACCCAACCAGCCCTCATCAGGTGGTCGGCCATGTGTTGCCGCAGCTCGTCCGCTGACGGTGCCTCGGTGATCATGTGTGGGCCCTCTCCAGTAGGTCAGCGAGTGCTCGGGTGATGGGCGCCCTCAGGTCCGGGATGAATCCCCACTGCCCGTTGGGGTTGACGTCGACCAGGTACCAGTGGCCCTGTGGGTCAACGAGGAAGTCCAGGGCGACGTATTGCAGGCCGAACGTGTACATCAGCATGTGGACGCCCCCCGGCGATGCGCTCGGGCACCTGGCAGGGCTTGAACGTCAGGCTGTCGTAATCAGTGCGGAAGTCGATGCGGGCGGAGTCTGAGCCTGCGTGGATCTCGGCCGCGAACAAGCTGTGCGCGACCGCGGTGAGCCGCACCTCGTACGCCTTGTCCACCCACTCTTGGAACTGGTGCGCGGTGCGCCTGACGGACTCATCGATCTCACCCGGCCGGACCTGCGTCGTCCACAGAGCCTGCGGCCGGTCGTCCTGGTCGCTGGGGTGGGTGGTGCCGAGCGCCTTGTACGCGGCGACTTGGCCCGGCAGCGCGGAGACAAACTCGCGGGCCTGGTCCGGGTCGTTGGTGGTCAGCGTGCGGGGGACAGCGAGCCCGCCGCGGGCCGCTGCGGCCAGGGCGACGGGCGGGTACGTAGCGAGCGCATTGCGGTTGGGGTGGTTCACCCACAGGCAGGGCAGCGAGTACGTCATCCCGCTGAACCCGGCTTGTGCCTCGGCCTGGGCCCATCGTGCGTCCTGCTCGGACATGTCGGGGTGGAGACGGGGCGCTCCGGGGCGCCTGTAGTACACGGATCGGATGTCGCTGAGAGACACGTCCCGGTGCTGACCGCGTAAGACGCCCTGCCACGACGTCAGGTCGGGGCCGATCCGGGCCGACACGGTCAGGTTCTCCGGGAAGTCACCGGGGTCGAGACGATGTACGCGTACGGATCGCTTGTTGAGCTCCGCTATGACCAGGTCAGCGGTCGAATCATCGGGCCGGGTCAGCACCAGGACTGTCATGGATCAGTACCTCCTGTCAGCCGTCAGTCCGTGTCGTTCGCCGTGTCGGTCGCCAACTGGTTGTCCTCCTTGGTCTGCGTCGTCGTCGTGAGCTTCGTCTTCATCGACGGCTCGCTGATGAACGGCGTCCCGGTCTCGGTCACGCTGATCTGCCGCTCCGGGCAGAGGTGCAGGGCCGGCATCACGAATGCTTCGCCCGTCACCGGGACGGACTTGGATAGGCCGAACGGCCTGACGGTCGAGGTGGCCGGCCGATCGAGGGTGTGGGTCGGTGCCATGGTGTGCTCTCCTTCACGATGTGGATCGTCGGTCGTCATGCATTTGCGGCCCGCTCCGGCCGGCCGTCCTCGCCAATCGGCGAGCGGCCGGAGCGGGGGCTGCCTGCCCGCCTCCGGGGCGAGATGGAGGCGGGCGGATGCTGGGAGGTGGGCCGCTGACACACGCTGGTCCGGGACGGGGGAACCGGACCACCAGCGGCCCACCGGTCTATGTGGCGTCTGACTTCAGCACCTCGGCGGGCGAGGGCTTGTGGCAGCCGCAGTCACAACGGACGGTGAAGATGAGTAGGCCGCGGGTCGCGGGTGGGACCGGCGCCAGGCGAACCTCGCCCGGGCCCTTGCAGAACGCGTGGATCTCGTCGGGCGTGGTGTCGGGCTGGTCGTCGTACATCTGGCAGTACGGGGACAGGCGCCGGGCGTCGGCCGGGGCAGTCACGACGCCAACCTCTCGCTACGGCTGAGCTGGAGGGCCACGAGGACGTCGTAGAGGTTCGCGTCGGGGGGAGGCATTCGGTGGTTGCAGTCCGGGCACAGGTGGCGCAGGCAGCCGGGCCCGGATGCCGAGAAACGGACCACGGTGATCGGCTCTCGCGTGGGCTTGTCGCAGCGGTAGCAGTACTGCGTCACTGGGGGCCCTCCTCGCGGGGGCCGAGGGCCGCGTGGGCGGCGCTCTTCAGCGCGTCGAGGAGGGCCGCGGGGTCGGTGAGGTGCCGGTCCCGGGGCGGTACGCGCCAGCGAACGCCCGGTCCCTTCCGGCAGTCGACGGGGGGCACCTCGATGTAGGCGGTCGCTCCCCAGACTTGGATGTTGGGCAGCCGGGTCATGTCCCACCCGGTGGCCGCTCCGGGGGCGATGAGCCAGTAGAGCACGCCGTCGTAGGGGTTCTCGATGACGGCGGCCGTGGTCTCGCCGAGCAGGTCCAGGGCCTGTTTACCGATGAAGCGTGGCACGTAGGGTCGGGCCGGAGCGCCCTGTCTGTCTTTCGACAGGTGGGTTTCTCCGGCCCGCCCTCCGAACCGGACGTGCGACTTTCACCGCATCCG
>NZ_JBSFMM010000153.1:0-27105 GCF_053599555.1 Streptomyces sp. NPDC000941 | reverse complement strand
TTCTGCGCGGTGCACGACGCCCGGCTGGCCGACCTGGACGCCGCGCTCGGACGCACCAGGGAGGCGTGGCAAGAGCCGCCCGCGGCGGCGCCCGGGGCGCGGAGCATGCTCGCCGGATCCCGGTCATGGCTCCGCGAGCTGGCCATCGCCGGCTGGCGTGGCGTCGGCCACGACCTGATATCCGCCGCGGACCAGACCATCGAGGCCCTGCTGGCCGAGCCCGGACCGCGGCGTCTGGCGGTGCTCCTGGACGGCCTGGCGGCGGAGCTGCGCGCGTCCTCCCCGCTCGCGACGGCGGAGCGGCTGCCCGCGCGGCGCTGGGCCGATCTATGGGCGCGCGCCGTGACGCTGTCGTGGGAGGGCGGACGTTCCGGCGCGGCCCCGCCGGTCGAGTCGGTGTCGGGGCGGCTGCTGCTCCTCGGCGTGGACGTACACGAGCACGGCACCGCCGTGCAGGCACAGGTCCACGCGGTCCTGGAGCCCGCCGACGGCGCACCGGCGCGCCTGGTGCGTACGAGCGTGGTCGCGGCGAAGGTCGACACGATCGTCGGCCCTGCTATGTGGCGGCTGCTGCACGGCCATCCCACGCTGTTGACCGCGCTGGCGGAGCGACGTGCCCTGGAGGTCGCCGATCTGCCGCTGCTGGCCGGTGGCGACCTGGTGTGGCACGACGACCGGGCCACCGCGGGCGAGCCCGCGGACCCCTTCGCCACCGCCCGGATCCAGCTCGCCGGCGCGCTCGCGCCGCCGGTCCCGCCGCTGGAGCGCCATCCGGTGCGCATCGCCGAACCGGTGCTGCTGGAGGGGTACACCACGGACGGCAGCGCACTGGAGCTGGACGGGCGGACCCTCCCGCTCGACCTGGACCGGCTGCCCGCCTGCGGACCGCTGACGCCCGCGCTGGTGGCCGCGTCCTCCACCTGTATCGGCCTGCTCCGCCGGGACGGCGGGCGCTGGATGGTGCAGCCCCTGGCGGTCCAGACGACGGTCAAGCGCAAACCGGTCGAGGTGCACGGCGGCGACTGGGCGCGGGGGATCACGGATCCCAAGGTCGCCAAGGCGGAGGCCAGGGCGGGCGACGCGGTCGCCGTGCTGCGGGAGCGAGCGGGACGGCTGCTGCGGAAATGACCGACATCACGCATGACACATCGGGCGGCGGCGCCGACGAGAACCGGCGGCAGGTGCTCTACTGGCGGCTGCTGGCCCGGCTGTTCGACCCCGAGGAGCAGCCCGCGCTGGAGGCCGCGAGCGTGGCCATCGTCGACGACCTCGGGCTGCCGCCCGCGCTGCTGGACCCGGCCGTTTCGGTGGACAGCCTCGTCCAGCGCTTCCCCGGCCTGGAGACCGAGTTCCAGGACCTGATGGTGCCCTCGGACAAGAGCGAAGGCGACGAGGAGGACGGCGCCGCTACGGAGGACTCCGGGGAACAGGTGCGCCGGGCCGCCCTGGTGTCCAAGCTCCTGCTCAATGTGTTCAACACGGGAGCGGGTGATGTGACGGCCAAGCAGCTGGCGGACTGGCAGCGGGACGCGGGCTGGTGCAAGCAGGCGCTGGGCGCCGAGGGTGCGGAGGAGCTGAGCGGCACCCTGTCGGCCCTGGAGGGCGAGCTGGTGCGGCGTATGCGGCTGCGCGAGGTGCTGGCCGATTCGACGCTGGCCAGAGCACTGACGCCCAGCATGTCGCTCATCGAGCAGCTGCTCCGGGACAAGGACAATCTCTCGGGCGTCGCGCTCGCCAACGCGAAGGCGCTGATCCGCCGCTACGTCGACGAGGTCGCGGAGGTGCTGCGCACCCAGGTGCAGCAGACCAGCGTGGGCACCATCGACCGGTCGGTGCCGCCGAAGCGCACCTTCCGCAATCTCGACCTGGATCGCACCATCTGGAAGAACCTCACCAACTGGGACCCGGAGAGCGAACGGCTCTATGTGGACCAGCTGTTCTACCGCCACACCGCCAAGCGGACCACGCCCGCCCGGATGATCGTGGTCGTCGACCAGTCGGGGTCGATGGTCGACTCGATGGTGAACTGCACCATCCTCGCCTCCATATTCGCGGGGTTGCCCAAGGTGGATGTCCATCTCGTCGCCTACGACACCCGGGCGCTGGATCTGACCCCTTGGGTGAACGACCCGTTCGAGGTGCTGCTGCGCACCAGGCTCGGGGGCGGTACCGACGGCACCGCCGCGATCGCCCTGGCCCGGCCGAAGATCGCCGATCCCCGTAACACCGTGCTGGTGTGGATCTCCGACTTCTACGACAACCGGGCGCTGATGACCGACTTCGAGGCCGTACAGCGCTCCGGGGTGAAGCTGATCCCGGTCGGCTCGGTGAACAGCTCGGGGCGGCAGAGCGTGGACCCCTGGTTCCGCGAACGCCTCAAGGATCTCGGCGCGCCCGTGATCTCCGGACATATCCGCAAGCTCGTGTTCGAGCTCAAGAACTTCCTCGCCTAGGAGACCGACGAATGAACGACAACAACATGCTGCGCGCGCCGGCCGAGGTGAAGTACGCCGAAGAGCTCGACTGGCTGGAGTCGATCGACGACGGCCCCAAGCCGTTCTCCTGGCGGCTCAGCCCCCGGATGGTCCGGCTGTTCGTCCTCGGGTCCGAACCGTCCGACGGGCTCGACCGGCAGATCCCACAGAAGTGGTTCGGCGACCGCAGCTTTGTCGAGCGCAGCATCGTGACGCTCGCCTCGGACCGGGGACTGCTGCTGATCGGCGACCCGGGCACCGGCAAGAGCTGGCTCGCCGAGCTGCTCTCGGCCGCCATCTGCCGTAACTCGACCCTGGTCGTCCAGGGCACCGCGGGCACCACCGAGGACCACATCAAGTACTCGTGGAACGTCTCGATGGTGATCGCCAAGGGACAGTCACGGGAATCGATGATCCCCTCGCCGATCATGACGGCGATGGAGCGGGGCGTGATCGGCCGCTTCGAGGAGCTGACCAGGTCCACCAGCGATGTGCAGGACGCGCTGATCTCGATCCTGTCCGAGAAGTATGTCTCCATCCCGGAGCTCGACGACGACAACATCGTCTTCGCCCAGCCCGGGTTCTCCATCATCGCCACGGCCAACAGCCGTGACCGGGGCGTGAACGACCTGTCGTCGGCGCTCAAACGGCGGTTCAACTTCGTCCGCATCCCGGTGGTGACGAACAAGCGCAGCGAAGCGGAGATCGTCCGGTTCCGCACCAGTGAGCTGCTGCGCCGGCACCGGATCGAGCTGGAGGTGCCGCCCACGCTGCTGGACATCCTGCTGCAGAGCTTCGCCGATCTGCGTACCGCGTCGGCCTCGGCCACCAGCGACGACGACAAGCTCGAATCGGCGCTGTCCACCGCCGAGCAGATCGGCGTGCTCGAGGACGCCATTCTGCACAGCCAGTTCTTCGGCGACCGCGTCCTCGGCGCGCGGACGCTGGCCGGTTCGCTGGTGAGTTCGCTGGCCCGGCGCAGCCCCGAGGACCTGGCCATCCTGAACAAGTTCTGGCACGGCGTCGTGGAGCCGCGCAGCAAGAACGAGGGCGGGCCCTGGCAGGACTTCCTGGAGGGCGGCCGCGAGACGATCGCGACCCTGTCATGACGACGGTCAACCCCCGGAGCCCCGCGAGCAGGCCGAGCAGGCCAAGCGGATCCACCGGGTCGCATCCCTTCGGTGCGCTCCGTGAGCAGCTGCGCGACGCCGCGGCCACCTTCGCCGGCGAAGCCGGCGCCGTCCCCGGCATCCTGTCGGGCATGGTCGACGACGTCGACCGGGCGCTGCGCGAAGAGCTCGAGATCTTCCCGGTGTGCCATCACTCACCGGCCTCGGCGCTGGCCATGGTGCGGCGCCTGCGGGAGAAGCAGCCCAAGGTCATCTATCTGGAGCTGTGCGAGGATCTACGGCCGCTCCTCGACGAGCTGCGCAACTGCCGCCTCCCCGTGGCGTTGCAGGCGTTCGCGACCGACATCGACGGCTTTCCGCCCGACTGGGCGCCGCTCAGCGTGGTGGCGCCCATCACCGAGGCCTCGGCCGAGTACCAGGCCATCGCCTACGCCCTGGACAGCCCGGACGTGGAGCTGATGCTGGTCGACCGCTCCACGGACCATGTCTTCCAGTGGACGCCGCGGGAGCCCGCCGAGCCCGCGGAGGCACCGGACGCGGCTGGCGACAGTGCGGACGGTGCCGAAAGCGACACTGCCCGCCACGACGAGGCCGCCCTGCACGGCGACGCGCTCGGCATCGAGATCGGCGATCTGCGGCCCCGCTTCGCCGAGTTGGAGGCGTATCTGCTCCACCACGGCAAGGTCCGCCACTGGTCCGAGTGGTGGGACCAGTATGTGGAGCAGCCCCTGGTCGGCGCGGACTACGACACATACCGACAGGTCATGGTGATGATCGGCAGCCTGTTCCGGCGGCTGCGCCCGGACCGGCACGCGCGCAACGCCCAGGACGAGGACCGCGAGCGCTATATGTGGACGCGGATACGCGAACACCTGGCGGCCTCGGGCGCCGACCCGGCGGGGTGCCTGTATGTATGCGGCGCCTTCCACGCGGCCAGCCCGGTCGAGCAGTTCGGGCTGGCGGCCGAGGGCGAGCCGTACGAGATCAGCCCCCGTACGGAGACCCGCTGGATGTACGGGCTCATCCCGTCCAGCCACTCCGCCATCGAGGCGCAGTTCGGGCTGGCCCCGGGGGCGGTGTCGATCGCCTCGGCGACCTGGGCCAAGGCGCTGAAGCGCAGCGGAGTCACCCCGTTCCGCCCGGCGGGCGAGAAGGGAGGGAAGAAGCGGGCGGTGCGCGGGCGTGCCACTCAGGCCTCCGCTCCGGGTTCCCCGGAGGGGGTCGCGGACCGGCTGTCCGGGTTCCTGGCCACCCCGCCGGTGTTGGACGATCTCGACGAGGCCGAGCTGCTGGGGTGGTGTGTCGACATCGTCAGACTGGCGCGCCGCAATGGCTATCTCGCCAGCACGGCCGACGCCATCGCGGTGTTCGAGACGTCCATCCTGCTGGCCGGGATGCGTGGCCGCGGCCGCCCCACGCCGTACGACTTCGAGGACGCCGCGGTCACCTGCATCGAGAAGGACACCGTGCCGGGCCGCCGCGATGTGCGCCGGCTGTGCGAGATCCTGCTGGGCGGCGACCGCATCGGCGCGGTGGGCTATGACGCGCTTCCGCCGCTGGCCCGCGATGTGCTGGACCGTCTGGAACCGCTCGGGCTCAATCTCCAGGCGCGGACGAACCAGCGCGCGTTGCTCGATCTGCAGGCCGACCCGGAGCTCAAGCCCTGCTCCGATCTGCTGTGGATCCTGCGCCGGCTGCTGGGGGACACGGCCCGTCCGATCATGGGCGCCCGCAGGCTGGGCGAGCGGTCGATCCAGGAGAGCTGGGACCTGGCCATCGGCCGCAACCAGCGCTCTCTCGTCGAGCTCGGCTACGAGGGCGTCACGATCGAGCAGGTGCTGGAGCAGCGGCTGCGCCGCGACGCCTGGGCGCCCGAGGCCACCGCCGCGACCGCGCTCGAAGCCGTGGAGGAGACCATCCTCTATCTGGGCAGCCGACGGCTCGCCGACGAGCTCGGGGCGCGGGCCGTAGAGCTGCTGACCGCGGAGCGCACCGTGGACGGCGCGCCCCGGGTGCTGCGGCAGATCCGCCGGTTGCTGGCCCACTACCGGGCCGCGGAGCCGGAGCTGCCGCGCTGGTGCGAACGGTTCGTCACGGCGGGCTATGCGCACTACTGCACACTGCTGCCGACGGCCTTCGCGGACGAGGCCACGGGGCTGCGCCAGGTGGCCGCCATGCTGGGCTTCCTGTTCGAGATGGAGAGCTTCGCGCTCTCGCTCGGGTGCGACCACACCCAGCTCGAACTCGCCGTACGGCAGTCGCATCCCGAGGCGCCCGACAAGGTCGCGCTGGTGTGGGCGGCCCGGTCCCGGCTCGGCCTGATGTCCTCGGCCGAACTGCGCTCACGCTGCGCCGAACTGCTGGCCAACCCGCTGGTCGTCCCGGCGTTCCCGCGCTATATGAGCGGGTTCGTGCAGGCCTTGGAGCCGGTGCCGACGCTGACGCCGTTCGTGGTCGAGCAGCTGTCCAAGGCGTTCGCGCGGCTGCCCGACTCGGTTCTGCTCCCCTGGCTGCCCAAGCTGATCACGACGCTGCGCGACGGTGCGCGGGAGCTGGTTCCGGTGCTGGTGCGCGAGGCGGGCCGCACCTTTCCCGCCGCGCTGTCCGCGGTCGACGCGTGGGTGCCGCCGTGGTCGGCGCGGCCGACGGCATCAAAGGCGGCGCCGGGTCCGCAGGCCGCGCCGGGCGGGGTGGTCACGCGGTTGCTGGCCGCCCATCCGGCGACCTGTGACGCCGTGGCCGGATCGCTCGGGTACGACGCGGAGTGGCAGGACACCGCGCTACCCGACGGCGGAGCCGAGCGGCGGGAGGTGGGCGAGTTGCTGACCCGGTATCCGCAGACCGCGGACGCCGTGGCCAGGCTGCTCGATCTGCGCCCGGTCGGATAGCGAGTGCGCGGGCGCGGCCGGTCGGGTGTCGGGGGACACCGCCGGCCGCGCCCTTGCGGCCCTTGCCGAGCTGTTCACCGGCTGGGCATCGCCGCTCACCGCCCTGATCCGGGCGTGCCCCGGGTCATCCGGCAGCGACGCCGCCCAGCGTGCCGATCCAGGCCCGGATCGCCTCGGCTGTGGTGTGCGCGTGTTCCTCCATCAGGCTCCAGTGGCTGCCGGGGACGTCCACGGCGTCGTACGGCTCCCGCCAGGAGGTCCGCCCATCCCCGTCCCGCGCTTCGCCATCGCCATGGGCCAGCAGCTCCGGCAGCGGGTCGGTGGCGCGGACCAGCAGCGTGGGGACGTCCGTCGGCTCCGGACGCCAGCCGCGGGCCATACGGGTGTAGGCCCCCAGCGCGGCCATGGACACATCGTCCACCGCGGCGTCGAACCGCTCGCCCATCTCCAGGGGATATCGGGCGGGCATGGCGAGCAGCCAGCGCGCGTCCTCGCGCTCCGGTGTGACGTGGTACGTGTCCACGACGACGAGGCCGGCGGGCGGGGTGCCGGTCGCCGCGAGCCGGGCGGCCACCGCGTGTGCCGGGTAGCCGCCCATCGAGTAGCCGAGGACGATGTACGGCCGGTCGCCGAGGTGTTCGCGCACGGTGGCGACGTGCAGGTCGACGAACGTGTCCCAGTCGAGTGGAACCGCCTCCCCGTGCAGCACGCCGGGGTGCTGGAGCTCGAAGACGTCGCGCTCGCCGGCGAAGCAGGAAGCCAGCGACGCGTACCAGGACCCGCTGGGGGTGGCGGAGAAGCCGGGGAAGCACACCATCGCGGGGGCCTCGGCGTCCTTGGCGCCCTCCGCGCCCTTGGCCAGGCGCAGCGGGGCGAGGGCGTACCGGGCGCCGTCGGCGGGGTCGAACACCGGCATCGCGAGGGAGGCGGTCACCAGCAGATGCATCGCCGAGACCACATCGCCGGTCTCGCACACCCTCCGGTAGAGGGAGCCCAGCGTCTGCGCCATCCGCCTGCCGTGGGGCCGCGCGGGCGCGGACACCGGTTCGGGCCGGGGCGGCTCGGGCTCGGCGGCCTCCTCTTCGGCCGGGGGCGGCCCGTCACCCAGCGAGTCGCTCAGCTTCGCGTACAGATGGTCGGCCAGCTCCCGGGCGCTGGGCCGGTCGAACGCGATGGTGGCGGGCAGCCGTACACGCGTGTGGATGATCAACTGGTTGCGCAGCAGCACCCCGGTCAGGGAGTCGAAGCCCAGCTCGGCGAAGGGCTGCTCGGCGCCCACGGCCGACGCGTCCTGGTGACCGAGCACCAGGGCGGCCATCTCGCGGACCAGCTCCAGCAGCGCGGGTGCGCGTTCGGCGACGGGCAGCGCCGCCAGCCGTTCCCGCCAGGAGCCCTCCTCCCCGCCGGGGTCCTGACTCGTATCCGCCGCGGCGCCGTCGTCCCCGGGCCGGGCGACCGGGCGGGCCGGGCGCAGCAGTCCGCGCAGCGGTGGCGGGACCGGCGGCCCGGCGGGCGTGGCCGGACGGGAGCGGTCCAGCGGCAGTGGGGCCAGCACCGGCTCCCCCGTGCAGAGTGCGGCATCGAACATCGCCAGGCCCTGCTCCGGAGAGACCGGGCGTACGACGGTGTCGCGGGCCCGGCCGGACTGGTCGGTGCGCGCCGCCATCCCGTCCTCGTCCGCCCACGGCCCCCAGACCAGGGAGAGCGCGGGCAGGCCGAGGGCAGTGCGGTGGTGTGCGAGGGCGTCCAGGAAGGAGTTCGCGGCGGCGTAGTTGGCCTGGCCCGGGTTGCCCAGCAGCCCGGCGGCCGACGAGAACAGCACAAAACGAGCCAGGGGCAGACCCTGCGTCAGCTCGTGCAGGTTCCAGGCCGCGTCCACCTTCGGCCGCGCCACCGCCGCCAGCCGCTCGGGCGTCAACGCCTCCAGGACGCCGTCGTCCAGGATCCCGGCGGCGTGGACGACGGCGGTCAGCCAGGGCGCGTACTCCTCGATCACGGCCGCCAGGGCGGGGCGGTCGGCGGTGTCGCAGGCGATCACGTCCACCTGGGCTCCCGACCGCTCCAGCTCGGTCCGCAGCCGCCGCGCGCCAGGGGTTCCGGGACCACGGCGGCTGACGAGCACAAGGTGTCGGACCCCGTGCCGGGCGACGAGATGCCGCGCCAGCGCGGCGCCGAGGGACCCGGTGCCGCCGGTGAGCAGGACGGTGCCACCCGCGAAGCCGCCGGTGGGGCCATCGGGGTCAGCCAAGGTGTCGGGGAGGTGTTCCAGCCGGGGGACGCGCAACGTGCCGTCTACGACCGAGAGCTGGGGTTCGCCCGTGGCGATGGCGGCGGGCAGCAGACGCGCGGAGTCGGGTCGGTCGTCGAGGTCCACGATCGTCAGCCGCCCCGGGTACTCCGACTGCGCGGTGCGCACCAGGCCCCACACCGCCGCGGCGGGGAGGTCCGGTGTCAGGGCCGTGGCCCCTCGGGTCACCACCACCAGACGCGCTCCGGGCGAGGCCGGATCGGCCAGCCGGGTCCGCAGCGCCTCCAGGGCACGCGCGGTCAAGGCATGGGTGTCCGCGACCGGATCGGTGGTCGGGCGCGGGGCGGCCAGGGAGATGACGGCCGTCTCCGGAGCAGTGGCGGCGCCGCTGGACGTGGCGGTGAGTGCCGCGCCGCCCAGCTCCAGGTCGTCGGGGCTCGCCACGGTGAGGGCCGGTCCGCCGGCATCCGGGTCGCCTGCCGGAACACCGGTCCACCGCAGGCGGTACAGCTCCCGCCTCCCCGCCCCGCCGACGGCAGCGGTGTCGTCCGGGAGGGGCCGGGTCGTCAGCGACGCCACCCGGGCCACCGGCCGGCCCACGCCGTCGGCGAGATCCAGAGCGACTGTGTCCTCGCCGACGGCGTGGGTGCGTACGCGCAGTTCCGTGGCGCCGACGGCGTACAGGGTCAGGTCGCCGAAGGCGAACGGCAGCCTGGCGGTTCCCCCGGACGGCGGGGGCGACGGCGCGGCCAGCCGTCCGGCGTGCAGCGCGGCGTCCAGCAGCGCCGGGTGGATGCCGTACCGCTGGGCGTCCGGGCCCGCCGCCGCGGGCAGCCGCACCTCGGCGAAGAGCTCTCCGCCCCGCCGCCAGGCGGCCGTGACCCCTTGGAAGGCCGGGCCGTACGCGTAACCGGCGTCCGCCAGGCGGGCGTAGGCGCCGGCGAGGTCCACGCGCTCGGCGCCCGCGGGCGGCCATACGGCCAGGTCGGCGGCCGGGTCGGCGTTCGGGTCCTGCGGCGTGGCCGCCGGGCCGAGCCGCCCGGTCGCGTGGTGTGTCCACGGGCCCAGCGCGCCGGACTCCTCCGGCCGGGAGTGGACATCGGCGGTGCGTCGGCCGGAGGCGTCCGGTTCGCCGAGGGCCACCTGGATCTGGACCCGGGAGCCCGGTCCCGGCAGGAACAGCGGGGCCAGCAGGGCGAGGTCTTCCAACACCTCGAGACCGCATGCGTCGCCCGCGTGCAGCACCAGCTCGACGAGCGCGGCGGCGGGGACGAGCGGATGCCCGGCGACGGCGTGGTCGCCCAGCCACGGGTGGGCTGCACTGGACAGATGGCCGGTGCACAACAGGCGTTCGGTGCCGGGGACGGTGGTGGTGAGGGTCAGCAGCGGATGGCCGCCGCCGTCCTCGGCGGGCGCGGCGGCCTCGTCGGCGGGGACGTACGGTTGCGTGTCGGCCAGCCAGTAGCGCTGCCGCTGGAAGGGATAGGTGGGCAGGTCCACCCGCCGGGCGCCGCTGTCCGCGTACACGCGGCGCCAGTCCACCGGCGCGCCATGCACATGGAGCCGCGCGAGCGCGTCCAGGACCGCACCGGGCCCGGCCCCCGGTGCACCGGCGCCGGACTTGGACACGGCCGTGAACACCCGCCGTTCGCTCTCCTCGTCTCCCAGGGTCGCCAGGGCGGACGCGGTGAGGTGTGCGTCGGGACCGACCTCGGCGAAGGCGGTCACGCCTTCCTCGAGGGCCAGCCGGTGCACGACGTCCCCGAAGCGCACGGCCTCGCGGGCGTGCCGCATCCAGTACGCGGCCGAGCGCAGATCGTCCCCGGTGGCCGGGAGGCCGGTCAGCGCCGATACGACGGGGATGCGCGGCGCCCCGTACTCCGCCCGCGCCGCGATACGGCCGAACTCCTCGAGCATCGGCTCCACCAGCGGGGAGTGGAAGGCGTGGCCGACGCGCAGCCGGGTGGTGCGGCATCCGCGCGCGGCGAGGCGCGCCGCCACGGCGAGTACGGCCGCCTCGTCGCCGGAGAGGACGACCGACCGCGGACCGTTCACCGCCGCGACCGCGACGGGGCCCGTCAGCGCCGGTTCCGCGGACGCCAGTTCCTTGGCCACTTCCTCTTCGGACGCCTCCACGGCCACCATGGCCCCGCCCGCGGGCAGTCGCCGCATCAGCCGGCCCCGGGCCGCGACCAGTTCTACCGCGTCCCGCTCGGAGAGGATGCCGGACACGTGGGCCGCCGCCAGCTCGCCGACGGAGTGTCCGGCCAGGAAGTCCGGCCGTATCCCCCAGGACTCCAGCAGCCGGAACACGGCCACCTCGAAGACGAACAGGCCCGCCTGCGAGAAGTCCGTACGGTCCAGCAGAGCGGCGTCCTCGGTGCCCTCGGCGGCCCACAGCACGGTGCGCAGCGGCCGCTCGAAGCCGGTGTCGACGATGTTTCCGGGGTCGCCGGTGTCGCCGGTGTCGAAGCGGTGGCACAGGCTGTCGAAGGCGGTGGCGAAGGCAGGGAAGGCGGCGTACAACTCCCGTCCCATGCCCGGCCACTGGGCGCCCTGGCCGGTGAACAGCAGGGCCAGTCGCCCGGCGGACCTCGCCGTGCCGGTGGTTTCCACCACACCGGGCACGGGGGCTCGGTGTCCACCGCTGTCCCCCGCCAGCGTGTCGAGGGCGGTCAGCAGCGCCGCGCGGTCCACGGCGGGCACGGCCGCCCGGTGCGCGAGCGCGGCGCGGGTGGTGGCCAGGGAGAAGGCGACGTCCAGCGGGGCGAGTTCGGGCCGCTCCCGCAGCAGGGCGGCGATCTGCCCGGCCTGTGCGCGCAGGGCCCGCGGATCGGCGCCGGAGAGTAGCAGTGGCGGCACGGTTTCCGCGCGCCCCGCGCGGCCGGGCAGCGCCGCGGCCCCGCCGGTTCCGGCGTGTTCCGGCGCAACATCCGCAGGCTCCGCGACCTCTTCGGCTTCTTCCAGGATCAGGTGGGCGTTGGTCCCGCCGATGCCGAACGCCGAGACTCCGGCGCGGCGCGGGCTGCCGGGCGCCGGCTGCCACGGCCGCTCGTGCGCCAGCAGCCGTACGGTGCCGGGCGACCAGTCCACGCGCGGGGACGGCTCATCGGTGTGCAGGGTGCGGGGCAGCCGTCCGTGGCGCATCGCCATGACGGTCTTGATGACCCCGGCGACGCCCGCGGCGGCCTGGGTGTGCCCGATGTTTCCCTTCAGCGCGCCCAGCCACAGCGGCCGGTCAGCGGACCGGTCGCGGCCGTACGTGGCCAGCAGCGCCTGGGCCTCGATGGGGTCGCCGAGCGCGGTGCCGGTGCCGTGGGCCTCGACCGTGTCGACGTCGGACGGGGACAGCCCGGCGGTGGCCAGCGCATCGAGGATCACCTGCTGTTGGGCGGGGCCGTTGGGCGCGGTCAGCCCGTTGGAGGCGCCGTCGGAGTTGACGGCGGAGCCGCGCAGTACGGCGAGGACCGGGTGGCCGTTGCGCCGGGCGTCGGAGAGCCGTTCCAGCAGTACGAGGCCGACACCCTCGCCCCACCCAGTGCCGTCGGCTGCGGCGGAGAACGGTTTGCACCGGCCGTCCGGCGCCAGGCCGCGCAGCCTGCTGAACGCCACGAACGGCTTGGGCCCGGCCATGACGGTCACGCCGCCCGCCACGGCCAGCGAACACTCGCCGGCCCGCAGCGCCCGCGCGGCCCAGTGCATCGCCACCAGTGAGGACGAACAGGCGGTGTCCACCGTCACGGCGGCCCCGCGCAGGCCCAGGGTGTAGGCGATGCGGCCGGACGCCACGCTGCCCGCCCCGCCCAGCGCGAGATGCGCCTCCAGCTCGTGCTGCTTGCGGTGCAGGAAACGGGCCGCGTAGGCGTCATGCATCAGGCCGACGTAGACACCCGTATCGCTGCCGCGCAGCCGGGTCGGGTCAAGACCCGCGCGTTCGAAGACCTCCCACGCGGTCTCCAGCAACAGCCGCTGCTGTGGATCGGTGGCCAGCGCCTCCCGGGGGGACATCCCGAAGAAGGCCGGGTCGAAGTCGGCCGCCTGGCGCAGGAAGGCGCCCCGGCGGGTGATCGAGGTGCCCAGCCGGTCCGGGTCGGGGTCGTAGAGCCCGTCCAGGTCCCAGCCGCGGTCTTCGGGGAAGTCCGAGGTGGCGTCGGTGCCGTCCGTGACCAGCCGCCACAGGTCCTCCGGGGTGGCCACGTCGCCGGGGTAGCGGCAGGCCATGGCGACGATGGCCACCGGCTCCTCCGCGGGCGTATGTGGCCCGGGTTCGACCGTACGGGTCC
Source organism: Streptomyces sp. NPDC000941 (assembly GCF_053599555.1). Lineage (NCBI taxonomy): Bacteria > Bacillati > Actinomycetota > Actinomycetes > Kitasatosporales > Streptomycetaceae > Streptomyces > Streptomyces sp. NPDC000941. The sequence continues at coordinate 14,082 of NZ_JBSFMM010000153.1, read as the reverse complement.
GGGCCGCGGGGGCCGCGTCCTGGCCACCGAGCAGCGCGGTGTGCAGCGACTCCGCCACGGCGGCGGGCGTCGGGTGGTCGAACACCAGGGTCGCCGGGAGCGTGAGACCGGTGGCCGCGGCGAGCCGGTCGCGCAGCAGTACGCCGCCCAGGGAGGTGATCCCGAAGGTGGTGAACGGCTGGTCGGGCATCAGCTCTGGCCCGGGGACCCCGACCGTATGTGCCGTCAGGTCGAGAACCAGGCGCAGCACGGTGTCCCGGCCCGGGTCCGCGGACAGGGACAGCAGCCGCTCGCGCAGCGCGGCCGAGGCCGTCTCGCGCGCCTGGTCCAGCCGTTCGGCCAGTTCATGGGCGAGTTCCGGGCGGAGGATCTTGCCGGAGGGGGTGCGGGGCACGGACTCGGTCTCGTACACCTCGTCGGGCACCTTGAAGGCCGACAGCCGCTCGCGGCAGAGCTCCAGGAGCCGCGCGGTGTCGACGCCGCCGGGGCCGGGGACGACCATGGCAACCGGCACCTCGCCGAGTACGTCGTGCGGACGGCCGACGACGGCCGCGTCGGCGACGCCGGGGCAGGTCAGCAGGGTCTCTTCCACCTCGGCCGGGTTGACGTTCTCACCGCCGCGGATGATGAGTTCCTTGACGCGGCCGGTGACCTTGAGATGGCCGTGTGCCACGCGCCGGCCGAGGTCTCCGGTGCGGTACCAGCCATCGCGCAGGACGCGTGCGGTGGCTTCGGGGCGGTTGTGGTAGCCGCTCATCAGATTGGGCCCGCGGACCCAGATCTCCCCCTCCTCCCCCTCGGCGACCTCGTGGCCACTCGACGGGTCGGTCAGCCGCACCATGACCCCGGGGAGTGGCGCGCCGCTGGAGCCGTCGGCCCGCGGTCCGTCGAGCCGGTCGACTGCGATCTTCCCGCAGGTCTCGGTGGAGCCGTAGCCGTCGAGCAGGGGCGCGCCCAGCAACTCCTCGACCTCGGCCCGCAGCTGCGGCGGGCAGGGCGCACCCGCGCTGACGCATACGCGTGGCCTGGGCAGCGGCCGGGGTGTCCGGCGCAGCGTGTCCACCAGCAGATGGTAGGTGGCGGGCACCCCGGCCAGGACGGTGCAGGGCTGCTCGGCCAGGGCCTCGGCAAGGTTCGCACCCCGAGCGCCCCGAGCGCCCCCGACGCCCCGGTCGAGGAGATACGCGCTCGCTCCGACCGCGATCACTCCGAGCACACACAGCGAGTGTGCGTAGGTGTGGAACATCGGCAGTGGCCACAGCAGCCGGTCGCTCGATTCCAGCCCGTACGACGGGACATAGCCCGCCGCCACCGACCATAACGCGGCGCGCTGGGTGGTCACCACGCCCTTGCTCTGCCCGGTGGTGCCGGAGGTGTAGAGGATCCAGGCCGGTTCGTCGAGGCCGAGGTCGTCCCTGGGCGCGAGGCCCGGATCCGTCCGGGCAAGTTCCTCGAACACCACCGCGCCGTCCGGCGCCTCCGCGGGGAGCTCGTCGGTGCCGACCAGCAGGACCCGCAGCTCGGGCCGCCCTGCCGCCAATCGGGCCACCCGGGGCAGCAGTGTCTCCTCGGTCACGATGGCGACCGCGCCGCTGTCGTCGAGGAAGTACTCCAACTCCGCGTTCGTGGCCCCCTGGTCGAGCGGCACGCCCACCGCCCCCGCCCGCAGGACCGCCAGCCGGCTCTCCACCTGCTCCACCCGGTTGCCCAGCTGCAGCGCCACCCGGTCCCCGGGCCGCACCCCCAGCCGCGCGAGATGGCCGGCCAGCCGCCCGGTCCGCTGCTCCAGGTCCGCGTAGCCGACCGCCCGGCGCGCGTCCTGGAACGCGATCTTGTCCCCGGTCCGCTCCGCGTGTTCCTTGAGCATCCCCGGCAGCGCGCGGATCAACTCGCTGCGCACCTCTGCCATCCCTCACCCCTTCGGCCACGGGGCGCACGACAACGCCCCCGCCCGCACACCGTAGGCGGTTGCCGAAGGAGAGGGCGAAGGACACGCGGGAACCCTGCCGCGGCGGGGTCGACACGGCCGGGCAACGCCGTGTTTCCACTGGCTGTTAGGTTGGCACCGCTTGTTACGCATACGGAGGAGAAAGAAGTGCGCAAGGCGGCATACATGGTGGTCACCACGGTCGTCGCGGGCCTCGTGCTCAGCGGCTGCGGCGGTGGCGACGACGAAAAGACGGACTCGAAGCCGAGCGGCGCGAACACCGCCGCGAAGCAGCAGTCGCCGAGCTCCGAGCCGTCGGCCGAGCGCACGATGATCGAGCGTGCGGCCGGGTCCTGGAAGTCCATCGTCAAGGCGAGCGACAGCAGCCTGGAAACCCTGACGATCGCGGACGGCAAGGTCACCGCGAAGGGGCCGAAGCTCGACTGCACCGGGGCCTTGAAGGATGGCCAGAAGGCGGGCAAAGAAGCTCCCACGCTGACGCTGTCGTGCAAGGGCGGCGATGACGGTGGCCGGGGTGTGGGCACGGTCAAGATGAAGGACGCCGACAAGCTGGCCATCGACTGGGCGGGCCCCGAAGGCGGCTACGGCGGCCTGGTGGAGAGCTTCCGCAAGGTCGGCGGCTGAGACACCCACGTTCCACCATCCTCGGCGGCGGACGCATGAGTCCGCCGCCGCGGTGTTTCCGGCGCTTCCTGCGGCGGCCACAACGGCGCACTCCACGGCGGCCGTTCCGTGGGATAGGCTTTTTGATCTCCGGTCCTATAGGCGCCGACAACTGCAGAACGGACAGCAATGGACGCGATATCCCCCGTTCATCTCGCCCCCGAGCCGACCGACCTCCACGGTGTCGAAGGCGCGGCCCTGCGGGCCGCGGGCCCGGTCGCCACCGTGGCGCTTCCCGGCGGAGTGGTGGTCAAAGCGGTCACCACCCGGGAAGCAACTGCCCAGGTGCTGAACGACCCACGGTTCTCCAAGAGCCTCCGGCACTGGGGTGCCCACCGGCGCGGGGAGATCCCCGCCGAGTGGCCGATGCTCTTCATCCTGGAGGGCGAGGGGCTGCTCAACTCCGACGGCGAACTCCACCGCCGGCTGCGGCAGCCCGTTCAGCGCGCCTTCTCCCCGCGCCGGGTGCGGGAGTTGCGCCCGCGTATCGAAGCGGTCACCGACCGGCTGCTGGCCGCCCTGGACGATGTGGCACCGGGTCAGGAGACCGATCTGCAGTCCCGTTTCGCGCTGCCGCTTCCCCTGGACGTCATCTGCTATCTGCTCGGCGTGCCCGAGGAGGGCGGTCTGCGCGAGGAGCTGCACGTGCTGTCGGCGGCCGCGTTGAGCACCGACGACGGGGCCGAGGACCTCCAGCGCACGATGGCGGAGCGCTTCCCGGCCACCCTGATGACGATAATCGAGCGCAAGCGCGCCAGCGGCGACCGCGACGACCTCACGATGGACCTGGTCGAGGCCATGGACCGGGGTGAGCTGACAGTGCCTGAGGTGATCGGCAACCTGGTGGTCACCGTCATCGGCGGCCATGAGACCACGGTGACCCTGATCTGCCACGCGGTGCGGGGGCTGTTGACACACCCCGAGACCCTGGCCGCCGCCAGGGCCCGGCAGGAGGCGGGCGAGGACCCGTGGCCGGATGTGGTGGAGGAGGCCCTGCGCTGGGAGTCCCCGGTGCGCACCCTGCTGTTCCGCTACGCCACCGAAGATGTGACCGTGGCGGGCGGTGGCATCGTCCAGGAGGGAGAAGCGGTGCTCCTCCCCCTCGCGACCATCAACCGCTGCCCCCACGCCTTCACCGAGCCCGACCGGTTCGACCCCGACCGGCCGGACGCCTCCCGCCATCTCTCCTTCGGCTACGGAGCCCACCGCTGCCCCGGGGCGTCCCTGGCCAAGGTGGAGGCCGAAATCGCCCTGCGGCGGCTGTTCGAGACCTTCCCCGACATCGCCCTCGCCGAAAGGCCCGCTCCGCGCGCCGGGTCGCTGGGCATGAACAGCTACCGGGAACTGCCGGTCGTTCTGCGCCCCGCCACCGCCTGAGCGTCTTCGTACGTCGCTACTGGCCCCGCTCGGTGTTCTCGAACCGCACCACCGAGACACCGAGCGGTACCACCTCGAGGGTTGCCCCGGTCTTCGCCCCGGAGATCAGGTCGAGTCCATCTGCCGCGAGCCTGACCTCGGCCGGTTCGGTCTCGGAGTGGTTCAGCAGAAACAGGAACTCCGCGCCGTCGCCGACGCGCCTGGCCGCCTCCAGGTGTCCGGGCGCGGCAGCGACGAGCGGGGTGGCCCCCGCCGCCGTCACCGCCTCGAGCAGGGTGTCGCGCAGCGCGCCCGGTTCGAGGCGGGTGCCGATGTATACGACACGGCCCCGGCCGACCGCGTTGTCCAGGATCGCGGGCCGTCCCTCCAGGTCACCGGAGGCGTAGGTGGCGAGCACCCGCGCGGTTTCGGGGTGGATGCTGTCCTGCCACCAGTCGGCGGTCCGGGTGGTTCCGTCGGGGAAGGTCACGCGATAGGTCTCGTCGCCGCGGGCGGGCCAGTACTCGTCGATGTACGCGCCGATGAGGCCGCGGAAGGCCCCAGGGTAAGCGGGCTGCCTGACCTGGTTGTTCGCATCGACGACCCCGGAGAAGAACGAGCAGACGAGCGTCCCGCCCCCTTCGACGAAGCGGGTGAGGGCGTCGGTGAAGCGGTCGTCGACTAGGTAGGCGTTCGGCACGACGACGACCTTGTACGGGCTCAGGTCGGAGCCGAAGTGCACCATGTCCACCGCGTGGTGTGCTTCCAGGAGCGGCTGGTAATGGTCCGTGGTGAGCTGCGTGTAGTCGAAGTCGTTGCGTGGCAGCCCGTGCGTCTCGGTCAGCCCCCACCAGGCGTTCCAGTCGAACAGCACGGCGATCTCGGCGCTCGACCCGGCGCCCACCACCTCGGCGATCCTCGGCAGCTCACCGCCGAGTGCCTCGATCTCCTTCCAGGTGCGGGAGGCGGTGCCGGAGTGGGGCAGCATCGCGGAGTGGAAGCGCTCATGGCCGCCGCGGCTCGCGCGCCACTGGAAGTACAGGACGCTGTCGGCGCCGTGGGCGATGGCCTGGTAGGAGCCGAGGCGCATCTGGCCGGGCCGCTTGACGTTGTTCACCTTCCACTGCGACACGCTGCTGGCCGCCTGCTCCATGAGGACCCAGGGCTCGCCGCGCAGTGAGCGCATCAGGTCGAAGTTGAGCGCCGCGGAGACATGGGCGTCGTCGTGGCCGGGGTTGGGGTAGATGTCCAGCGCCACGGCGTCCTGCTCGGGGGCCCAGGTCCAGTAGTCGGCGTTCTTGTAGAAGCGCATGTAGTTGGTGAGGACCGGGATGTCGTCGCGGTAGGAGCGGACGATGTCGCGTTCCATGACGAAACACTCGAGCAGCGCGTCCGAGACGAACCGCTTGAAGTCCAGGCGGCGGGTCGGGTTGGACCACGACCGCGGCACTTCCGGCGGGTTGATCTGGTCCCAGGAGGTGTAGACCTGGGACCAGAAGCGGGTGTACCAGGCGTCGTTGAGGGCGTCCAGGCTGCCGTACTTCCGCTGGAGCCAGCCGCGGAAGGCGACCGCGCTGGCCTCCCCGTACGAGGGCTGCCCGTATTCGTTGCTGATGTGCCACATCGCCAGGGCCGGGTGGTGGGAGTACCGCTCGGCCAGCGCCTTGGTGATCCGGGCGGCGTGTTCCCGGTAGCGGGGCGAGGCGGGGTCGAACTGGAGCCGGTTGCCGAAGCCGAAGCGCTCCCCGTCCTCCATGACCGGCAGGACCTCGGGGTGTTCATGGGTGAGCCAGACCGGTGGCGCCATGGTCGGGGTGGCCAGGTCGACGCTGATCCCGCCCGCGTGGAGGAGGTCCATCACCTCGTCCATCCAGTCGAAGGTGAAACGTCCCGGCTCGGGCTCGAGCGACGCCCACGCGAACACGCCCAGGGTGACCAGGTTGACCCCGGCGCGCCGCATGAGCTCGATGTCCTCGTCCCACACCGCCCGGTCCCACTGCTCGGGGTTGTAGTCCCCGCCGAAGGCGAAACCGCCGAGCCGGGCGCGGAAGGCGTCCATACGACTGTTCACGGTCACTTGAGTGCTCCTGTCGTGATGCCGCTGCGCCAGTACTTCTGCAGCGTGAGGAAGAGGACGACGAGGGGGATGGTGCCGACCATGGACCCGGTGATGACGATCCGGACGAGATCGGGCTGGCTCATCGCGTTCATCTGCCAGGAGTAGAGCCCGAGGGTGACCGGCCAGAGCGACTGGTCATTGAGGACGATCAGAGGCAGGAGGAAGTTGTTCCAGATCGAGATGAACGAGAAGAGGAACACGGTGACCAGGCTCGGCAGCAGGATCCGCAGGACCACCGTGAAGAAGATCCGGACATCGTGGGCACCGTCGATACGGCCGGCCTCCAGCAGCTCGTCGGGGACGGCCGCCGCCGCGTAGATGCGCACCAGGAACACGCCGAACGCGCTGGACAGGCTGGGCAGGATCACGGCCCAGTAGGTGTTGATGAGGCCGAAAGAGTTGAGGAGCAGATAGGTCGGCAGGGCGAGCACGGTGCCGGGGATGAGCACACCGCCGAAGATGAGGCCCATGATGGCGTTGCGCCCACGGAACCGGTATTTGGCCAGTGCGAACCCGCACAGAGCGGCCAGGAAGGTAGAGCCGAGGGCGCCGCCTCCCGAGTAGATGAGCGAGTTCACCACCCAGCGCCGGAAGATGCCGTCGCGGTAGGCGAACAGGTCGTGGAGGTTCTGCATCAGGTCGAAGTGCGAGAACCAGAGCCCGAACGTGGTGTTCAGGTCGGCCGTCGACTTGGTCGACGCGATCAGCATCCACGCGATCGGGATGAGGAAGTAGGCCGTCAGCGCGATGATCGTCACGGTGAGGATGAACCGGGTCGACAGCGGCGCGCGGTCCCGCCGGGCCCCGGCCGACCACACCGCGCGGCGACGGGCGCGGCGGGCGGTGATGTCACTCATCGGGATTCCTCCTCTGGAGCATTCGCAGGAAGCCGAAGGACAGCAGGAACGCGCCGATGGCGATGACGACCGCGACGGCGGCTGAGTAGTACGGCTGGTTGGACCCGAACGCCAGGTTGTAGACGATCATGTTCGGTGTGTAGTTGTAGGTCACGTTGTTGGTGATCGTGCGCAGCACCGTCGGCTCGGAGAACAGCTGGAGCGTGCCGACCACCGAGAACAGCCCGGTGATGAGGATGGCCGGGGCCACCAGCGGCACCTTGATCCGCCAGGCGATCTGCCAGTTGGTGGCGCCGTCGATACGTGCCGCTTCGAACAGATCGCGCGGGATGGCCTGGAGCGCGGCGAAGATAATGATCATGTTGTAGCCGGTCCACTGCCATGTCGAGATGTTGGCGATGGACCACAGGACACTTCCCGGGGCGAGGAAGTCGATATGGGCCCCCGCCCCGTCGAGCAGGTCCAGGACCGGGCTCACCCCGGGCAGATAGAGGAACGCCCACAGGATGGACGCGATGATCCCCGGCACCGCGTAGGGCAGAAACGCGGCGAGCTGGAACAGGCTGCGCATCCGGACGATCGCCGTGTCGAAGATGAGCGCCATCACCAGCGCGAGGCCCAGCATGACGGGCACCTGGACGACGCCGTAGAGCAGCACGCGGCCGACCGAGCGGAGGAAGCCCTCGTCGGTCAGCGCGTCCGCGTAGTTGTCCAGGCCGACGAAGATGACGCTGGGTTTGTCGAATCCCAGACCGCCCGACTTCTCGACGCCGTGGAAGCTCTGCCACAGCGCATAGAACACGGGCACCAGGTGGAACACCACGAAGAGGGCCAGGAACGGGACCACGAAGGCCCACGCCATTTTCCAGTCGGCGCCGAAACGGCGCTTGTTGCGGCGCGACGCCGGCAGGCGGGACGGTTCCCCCGCCTGCTCGGCCCCGTTCCTCCCGTCCCGGGCGGCCGGGTGGAGGGTTGGCGCGGTCATCGGACGGACAGGCCCTTCCGCTTCAGCTGGGACTTGGTCTCGCCGTCGACCTTCTTCATCGCGTCGGGCAGCGTCGTCGACTTGTTGATGACGGACTGCATGGCGTCATTGAGGTAGTTGGTGGTGTCGGTCATCGTCGGCCCCCAGGTCCAGGGGGTCGACTCGGTGCCGCGTACGGTGAACACCTCGCCGGGCACCTGACCGCCGAAGTAGGGGTCGGGCTTGGTCAGCTCCGGGATCCCCTGGCCGATGTCGGACGCGGGGAGGACATCGGCCACCAGCAGCTTGGCGCTCTCCTTGCTGGTGTTCAGCCAGGTGATGAACTTCATTGCCGCGTCCGTCTTGTTGGTGACGCTGGTCAGCGCGGTCAGTGAGCCACCCCAGTACACCGGGGCCGTGTCGCCCTTCGTCCACTGCGGCAGCGGGGCGACGGCCCACTTGCCGGAGAGGTCCGGGGCGTTCTCCTTGAGCGCCGCACCACCCCAGGCCGGGCCGATCCAGGTCAGATATGTGCCCTTGGCGAGCCCCTTGAACCAGGTGGGCTGCCAGTGCTGATCGCCCTTCGCATAGCCCTTGTCCAGCATCTTCTGCCAGTACTCGGCCACCTTGAGGGTCGGCTGGTCGTCGAGGTCCACCTTCCAGGCGTCCTTGTCCGTGCCGAACCACTGCGCCTTCGCGTTCCACGCCAGCGAGGCCAGCCATGCGCCGCCGTTGGCGGGAAACGCCGTGGTGTACGCCTTGGGGTGGGCCTTCTTGAGCTTCGCGGCGGCCGTCATGTACTCGTCCCAGGTCTTGGGGGCGGTCAGACCGGCCTCCTTGAAGACATCGGACCGGTAGTAGAGCACCTGTGTGCCGATGTCCTGCGGCACCCCGTAGACCTTGTCGTTGACCAGGACCTGGTCCCATACGGCGGGCTTGAAGTGCGGCTTGAGGTCGGCGGACTCGGCCGTGATGTCCTTGAGGTCACCGGCGATGATCGTCGAGGTGAGGTTGGGGTAGTCGACCTGGGTGATGTCCGGCGCCCCGTCCTTTCCGGTGATCGCGGCCTGGAGCTTCGGGTAGAAGTTCGAGGTGATCGCCTGGAACTTGACGTGGATGTCCGGGTGGGTCTTGTTCCACAGGGCGACCGGCTTGGACATGTCGGACCACCCCCAGAAGACGATGGTCTGCTTGCCGGAGCCGGCGCTGCCCGAGGAGCCGGAGGAGCAGCCGGTGAGGACGAGGGCCAGGGCGGCCGCTGCCGCGGCCAGGCCGCGGGAGCGGAGGCGTATTGCTGTGTGCGACATGATGACAACTCTTCGTTGAGTGTTCGCGGACGGATGGACTGTGCCGAAAGGCAGGCGCCGGTGGGGGGGACGGCGGGTTCTAGGAGATGTCGACCGTGCTGATCCGGGGTTCGGCGCCGGTCACGATGTGCACCTCGCCGGTGAGCCGTACGGTGTGTTCGAGGATCACGTCGCCCGCGTCGCGTCGGACGCTGACGCCGATGTCGCCGGGCTCGACGATCCGCACCCCGTCGCGGTCGGTGAACGCCAGCAGCCGCGTGGGCACGGTGAAGTGGACGCGCGCCGACTCCCCCGGGCCGAGCGGGACACGCGCGAAGGCGACGAGCTGGGCCAGCGGGCGGGTGACCGAGGCCACGGGGTCGCTCGCGTAGAGCTGGACGACCTCGGCGCCCTCCCGGTCGCCGGTGTTGCGTACGGTGACCGCGCAGCGGATCGCATCGGCGACGTCGGCGGTTTCGGCGTCGACCGTGAAGTCCTCGTAGCCGAACCGGGTGTAGCTGAGGCCGAATCCGTATCGGACGGGCGGCTCGGTGTCGATGTTGGTCACCGAGCTCGCGGCGCCGAGCGGCGGGTGCAGATAGCTGTAGGGCTGGGCTCCGGCGCCGCGGGGCAGGCTCATGGGCATCCGGCCGCTCGGGTTGACCCGGCCGCTGAGCACTCCGGCGATGGCGGCCGCGCCCTCCTCGCCGGGGAAGAATGCCTGTACGACCGCGGCGGCCGCGTCCAGCAGCCACCCGAGCGCGTAACCGCGCCCGGTCAGCAGGACGACCACGGTCGGTGTCCCGGTGGCGATGACCGCCTCGACGAGGGCCCGCTGGGCGCCGGGCAGTTCCAGGTCGTCGGCGTCGCAGCCCTCCCCGCTGGTACCGCGTCCGAAGAGTCCGGAGCGGTCCCCGACCACGACCACGGCCACATCCGCGCCGGCCGCGGCGGTGGCGGCGGCGGGAATGCCGTCCGTGGCCCCGTCGTCGATGCCGGTGCCCCGCTCGGTGACGATGTCGGCGGTGGCGAACTCGCGGCGCAGGGCGGCTTCGACGGTCTCGACGCCGAGCCCGGTGTCGCAGTCGGGATGGTGCGGCAGCACGTGGTTGATGAACGAGTAGCAGCCGAACATCGCGGACAGCGACTCGGCGTTCGGGCCGATGACCGCGATACGTCCGGGCGCGGGCCGGGTGGAGCCGAGGGGCAGCACACCGTCGTTGCGCAGCAGGACCAGGGAGCGTTCGGCGACGGCCGCGGCCAGTGTGCGGTCCTCTGCGGTGTCCACGTCGCCGGCGGACGCACCCTCGGCCTGGGCCGACGCCGGGTCGGGTGACCACGCGGGGTCGAGCAGGCCGAGCTCTGCCTTCTGGCGCAGCACCCGCTCGAGCGCGCGGTCCACGACGTCCATGCCGAGCCGGCCGTCCTCGATGCGCTCCTTGAGGGGCTGGAGATAGGTGACACCGGTGGGGAGTTCGACATCGATCCCGGCGGTGATCGCCTGGGCCGCGGCGTCGCCGCCGTCCTCGGCCACCCGGTGCAGGGTCTGGAGGAAGGCCACGGCGAAGTAATCGGCGACGACGGTGCCGTCAAAACCCCACTCCTCGCGCAGCGTGCCGGTCAGATACTCGGCGCTCGCGGCGACGGGCACTCCGTCGATCTCGGCGTACGAGTTCATCACGGAGCGCGCTCCGGCGTCCCGTACGGCCACTTCGAAGGGGAACTCCAACACGTCGCGGACCTCGCGCGTCCCGGCGTGCACCGGTGCCAGGTTGCGGCCGGCGCGCGAGTCGGAGTAGCCGACGAAGTGTTTCAGGGTGGCGATGATCCCGGCGCTCTGCAGGCCGCGCACATACGCGGCGCCGGTGACCGCGACATGGTAGGGATCCTCCGAGATGCACTCCTCGACCCGCCCCCAGCGCATATCGCGGATCACGTCGAGGACCGGCGCCAGGCCCTGATGGATGCCCAGGTCCGCCATCGTGCGCCCGATCCGCGCCGCCATGCGCTCGACGAGCGGCGGATCGAAGGTGGCGCCCCAGGCCGGTGGTACGGGGTAGGTCGCCGCCTGCCACGCGGCGAGCCCGGTCAGGCACTCCTCGTGCACGACGGCGGGGATACCGAGCCTGGTGTTGTCCTTCAGCCACCGCTGCTTGGCGGCCAGGGTCGCCCGGCCCTCCCTCGGGTCCAGGGGCCGGGTCCCGTAGTGCCGGGTGATCTGGCCGAGTCCGTGTGCGGCGAAGTCGGCGAAGCTCTGCTCGACGGTGTCCATGGCGTCCTGCAACGGGGCCACGGCTCCGCCCTCGCGGTCGACTCCCTGCCACAGACCCACGAGTTGGGCGAGTTTCTCCTCCAGCGTCATGGCCGCGATCAGCTCGCGGACTTGGGCTCGGCCGTGGGCCGGTCCGACCGTTTTGTCATCGATGGCAGACACGCGTCACATCTCCGTGCTCGGCGGGCGGGCCCGCGGTTCTCACGACCAGAGCTATGCAATTACCCGCAAAACTTTGCGGAAGTTCTGCGCCGAGAAGCTAAGCCGGGGTAAAAACGACTGTCAATACAGCGGATCGAACGCGCGGATCACCAGCCGTTTGCATGGGGTCCTCGCGGAATATTCCATCAAATATTGCGGGAATTTGCGGCAGGACTGTACTGTCGCGATGGCCTACGGGAGGGAAAGGCAGCATGACCACGCGCCCAACGATGGCGGCCGTCGCCGAGGCCGCGGGGGTCTCGGTCTCCACGGTGTCCCGGGTGCTCGCCGACAAGCCGGACATCTCCGAGGAGACCCGCGTCCGCGTCACCCAGGCCGCACACGCCACGGGTTATCTGCAGCGCAAGGGGCGCCGTAAACAACTCGGCGGAATCCTGGACGTCCTCATCGAGGGGACCACCTCGCCCTGGGCGGGAGAGCTCATCGCCGGGGCCCAGAACGCCGCGTTCAGCCTCGGGTACACCCTGGCACTCACCGCGACCGGCCATCCGCGCTTCCGCATCAGCGACTGGATCGACGCACGGCGCACCCGCCCGTCGGACGGCATCATCCTGGTGCTCTCCCGGGCGCGCCACGAGGAGATCGCCGCGCTGGCGGGGCTGCCCGCGCCCCTGGTCCTCCTCGACCCGGTCGGCACCAGCGAACCCAAAATCCCGACGGTGGGGGCGACCAACTGGTCCGGGGGCGCCGCGGCCACGCGCCACCTCCTGGAACTCGGCCACCGGCGCGTGGGGTTCATCGGCGGCCCCGCCGAGATCCAGTGCACCAGGGAGCGGCACGAGGGCTATCTCGCCGCGCACCGCGAGTTCTCCCTCGCCCCGGATCCGGCCCTGACGCGCTACGGCGACTTCAGCATCACCGGCGGTACGGACCACGGCGCCGCCCTGCTGGACCTTCCGCAGCCGCCGACGGCGATCTTCGCCGGCTCCGACGCCCAGGCGGCCGGGGTGTACCAGGTGGCCCGCGCGCGGGGGATGCGGGTGCCCGACGATCTGTCGGTCGTGGGCTTCGACGACACGATGATCTGCGCCATGCTCGCACCGCCGCTCACGACCGTCCGTCAGCCGCTGGCGGAGATGGGCGGCGAGGGGGTGCGGCTGATCGCCCAGGAGCAGTCGCAGCGCGGCTCGTCGGCCGGGCGCAGGGTCGAGTTGGCGACCTCGCTGGTGATACGGGAGAGCACCGCGCCACGCACGGTCCGCGAGGGGGCCTGACGCGGCGTTACGACCTGACAGGCCCCGATGGGGAGACGGCTGATGGGAGGAGCAGGCGATGAGTGTACGGACCGCGGTGCGCATGACGACCGTGGCGCAGGCCGCGAACGTCTCGCAGAGCGCCGTGTCGAAGGTCCTCAACGGGCGGCCCGGGGTGTCGGCCGAGGTCCGGCAGCGGGTCCTGGACGCGGTGCGGACCACCGGCTACGAGTGGCGTCGCCGCGGGCCCCGGCGCGGCTCGGTCGAGGTGGTGTTCGGCTGCGTGGTCAGCGCCGTCAACGCGCCCCTGTTGCGGGGCCTTTCCCGCGTGTTGCGTTCCTCCGGACGTGCGCTCACGGTCAACCACGCCGATGACGACGGGGACTGGCTGGACCCCCTGCTGGCGCACCGTCCGGGTGGCGTCGTCCTCGTGCTCTCCCCGGTCCCGCCGACCGTCGCGGACCGGCTGGCGCGCTCCAGCATCCCGACGGTCGTCCTCGATACGATCGGCGACGCGCCGCCGGGGATGAACACGGTGGGGGCGACCCAGTGGCGGGGCGGGTGGCTCGCGGCCCACCACCTCACCGGCCTCGGCCATCAGCGGATCGCGCTGCTCTCCGGCCCCCTCGAACTGACCTGTTGCCGGGCTCGCTTCGGCGGATATCTCGCCGCGCTCCGCGACGCCGGGATCCGTCCCGACCGCGAGCTGATCCGCGTGGTGCCCTTCCAGACCGAGCCGGCCAGACGCGCCGCCCACGCCCTCCTCGACCTGTGGAACGCGCCGACGGCCTTCGTCACCGGCAACGATCTGCAAGGACTTGGCGTCATCGAGGCATGTGTGGAGCGCGGGCTGCGCGTCCCGGAGGACGTGTCGGTCGTCGGGTACGACGACATCGACGCCGCCGCGTCCGCGGCCCCGGCGCTGACCACCGTGCGGCAGCCGTTCGAGGCGATGGCGGCCGAGAGCATCCGGGTGCTCGACGCGATCACCGACGACCCCGGCCTGGCCCCGATCCGGCTCGACATGTCGGTGGACCTGGTCGTCAGAAAGTCGACGGGGCCGGTACGGACGGGCTGACCGGCGCCGGGGCTGCCCCGGCGCCGGGACGACCTCCGCCCGCCCCGGGGCGCCCCCCCGCCCGCCCCCCCCCTAAGACAATCGGGGTGGTGAGGAAAATTTTGGAAAAACAAGATGTAAAAGA
>NZ_JBSFMM010000152.1:0-27263 GCF_053599555.1 Streptomyces sp. NPDC000941 | reverse complement strand
GGCGCGGACAGCGCCCGGCGCACCGGCCCCTGCGCCGCCACCGCCAGGACCAGCAGCATGGTCAGGACGAGCGACGAATCCAGCCGGCCGCCCTGGCCGAGGGGCGGGTGGCCATCTGCGACGCGGAGACCGACGCCGACCTGGACGCGATCGTCGAGGCCGCGCTGGCCGACGGGCCCGGCGGGCCGGGCGGGCCGGGCGGGCCGGGCACCCGGCTGGTCGGCTCCGGCGGCCTGGCCGCCGCCCTCGGCCGCCATCTGGCGAGCGAGGAGCCCGACGCCGGGACCGCCGCGCCACCTGCGGCTGTGCCAGGTGCGGCCGAGCCCCGGCCGCTGCTGGTCGTGGTCGGCACCGCCGAGCCCTCGGCCGCCGAGCAGATCCGGCGGCTGGCCGACGACGGCGCCACCGTCCTGCGCCTCCCCCTCGAAGCCCTGTGCGCGGACGACTCAGCCCCGCCGCCGCCGCTCCACGACGACGCGGTCACCGTCTTCACCCCCGCGCCCGGCCCCGCCCCGGCGGACTTCTCGCCCCGGCGCCTGGTGCACGGCCTCGCCCGCACCGTCGCCGCCGCGCTCGCCCGCCACGAGGGGCCCGTCGACCTCGTCCTGACCGGCGGGGAGACCGCCCGGCGGGTGCTGGACGCGCTCGGCGTCTCCGAACTCCACCCCGTCGGCCAGGTGCACCACGGCGCCGTACACCTGCGTACCCCCGACGGGCGATCCGTCGTGACCCGCCCGGGCAGCTTCGGCGACGCCGACTCGCTGCGGCAGATCGTCCACGCGCTGCGCCCCCACCCGACTCAACGGAAGGTCCGTCCATGAACCCATCCCCCAACCCCGCCTCCCCCGCCGACGGCCCGCTCCCCCTCATCGCGGTCACCATGGGCGACGGCGCGGGCATCGGGCCTGAGGTGGTCGTCTCCGCCCTGCTCGACCAGGACACGCTGCGGCGCTGCCGCCCGGTCGTCATCGGGGACGCGGCGCGGCTGCGCCAGGCCGCCCGGCTGCGGGGCCTCGACTGCGAGATCGTCCCCGTCTCCGGGCCCGGGGAGGCCGAGTTCACCCTGGGGCGGATCAATGTGATCGACCTGGACCTGCTCCCCGCCGATCTGCCCTGGGGGCAGCTGTCCCCGGTGGCCGGGGACGCCGCCTACCAGTACATAGCGGTGGCCGCCGAACTGGCCATGAGCGGTGCGGTGCAGGGCATCTGCACCGCACCCCTGAACAAGGAGGCCCTGCACGCGGGCGGCCATGTCTTCCCCGGCCACACCGAACTCCTCGCCCATCTCACCGGCGTCGACGAGGTCTCCATGATGCTGGCCACGCCGACCGTGAAGGTCATCCACGTCACCACGCACATCGGTCTGATCGACGCGGTCAACCGGATCGAACCCGGCCTCGTCGAGCGCACCGTACGCCGCGGCCATGAGGCGATGGTCCGCGCCGGTACGCCGAACCCCGTCATCGGCGTCTGCGGTATCAACCCGCACGCGGGCGAGAACGGGCTGTTCGGCTACGGCGAGGAAGAGGAGAAGATCGTCCCCGCGCTGGAGGTGCTGCGCGCCGACGGTATCGACGCCCGCGGCCCGCTCCCCGCCGACACCGCCTTCTTCCTGGCCGGCCGCGGCGACTACGACCTGATCGTGGCGATGTACCACGACCAGGGCCACGGCCCGGTCAAGGTGCTCGGTCTGGAGGCCGGGGTCAACCTGACCGTCGGGCTGCCCGTCATCCGCACCTCCGTCGACCACGGAACCGCTTTCGACATCGCCGGTACCGGAAAGGCGGACGCCGGTAGCATGATCGAGGCCCTGCGGCAGGCGGCCGAGATGTCCTCGGCCCCCGCCCGGTGAAGCGAGACCGCCCGGTGACGCGAGACCAGCCGGTGAAGCGAGACCAGCCGGTGGCGCAAGACCAGAAGGACGAGTGACGAGTTGACGATGCCAGCCCAGGGAGCCCGGGGCCGCCGCGACCAGATCGTCCACCTCGCCACCACCACGGGTCTGGCGAGTGTGGAGGAGCTGTCCCGCACCTTCGGGGTCACCGCCTCCACCATCCGCCGCGACCTCGCCCAACTGACCGCCGCCGGACGGCTGGCCCGCACCTACGGCGGGGCGATGGCCCTGGTGGCGCACCCCGAAGCATCGCTGCGCCAGCGCACCGGCGAGGCGTTCGAGGCCAAGCGCGCCATCGCCCGGTGGGCGGCGGAGCGGATCCGTACGGGCGAGACGGTCCTGCTCGACGCGGGCTCGACCGTCGGCGCCCTGGCCCATGAGCTGCGCAGCGCCGGGGATCTGACGGTGGCGACCACCGGGCTCACCGCGCTGCAGGAGCTGTCCGACGTGGACGACGTACGGGTGGAGTGCCTCGGCGGCACGCTGCGCCCGCTGAGCCAGAGCTTCGTCGGGCCGCTCGCCGAGGCCGCGTTGGAGCGGATGACCTTCGACCGGGTCTTCCTCGGCGCCGACGGCGTGACGGCCCACGACGGTCTGTGCGAGGCGGACCTGCGGCAGACCCGCCTCAAGGAGCTGATGGCCCGCCGGGCCGACGCCGTCTACGTACTGGCCCACTCGGCGAAGATCGGCCGCCGCCCCTTCCACACCTGGGTCCAGCTGCCGCCGGGGTGGACGCTGGTGACGGACCGCGCGGCCGACCCGGACGAGGTGCGGGCGCTGCGGGCCGCCGGGGTCGAGGTCGTTCTCGTCGATGAGGAGTGAGACGCGCGGCCTCACCGGGCCGCATGTTCACCACTGTGGCGGCTGACCGGCCGGGCCCTGGCGGGGCCGGCAGGTCAGGGGCCGGCAGGTCAGGGGCCGGCAGGTCAGGCGCGGCCGTGCCAGGAGGCCCAGAGCGCGGCGTACGGGCCGCCGCGCCGCACCAGTTCCTCGTGCGGCCCGAGTTCGGTGATCCGCCCGTCCTCCATCACCGCCACCCGGTCCGCGTCATGCGCGGTGTGCAGCCGGTGGGCGATGGCCACGACGGTGCGCCCTTCGAGGACCGCGGCGAGCGACCGCTCGGTGTCCCGGGCCGCGCGCGGATCGAGCAGCGAGGTGGCCTCGTCCAGCACCAGCGTATGCGGATCGGCGAGGATCAGCCGGGCCAGGGAGAGTTGCTGCGCGCGGTCGGGCGACAGCGCCGCGCCACCGGCTCCCACCCGGGCGTCGAGCCCCGTCAGCGCGGCCCACTCCCAGGCGCCGACCGCCCGCAGCGCCCGCTCCAGTTCGGCGTCGTCCGCCCCGGTCCTGGCGATGAGCAGGTTGTCGCGCACCGTGCCACGGAAGACATACGTCTCCTGGGTGACCAGGGCGACCTCGCCGCGCAGTTCGGCCGGTGAGAGATCCGTCAGCGCCACTCCCCCGACGGTGACCGCGCCGGTGCGCGGCGGATGGATCCCGGCGAGCAGCCGGCCGAGGGTCGACTTGCCCGCGCCCGACGGGCCGACGACGGCCAGCCGCTCCCCGCGCTCGATCCTCAGATCGATGCCGCGCAGTACGTCCCGGCCGTCGCGGTAGGCGTAACTCACCCCGCTGACCTCAAGCGCCCGCCGCCCCTTGAGATCCCCGCGGGCCGCCCGGCTCAGCCCGCTCCCGCCGGGCGCGGCTCCCGTGGCGCCGGGCCCGTGGCCGACCCCCAGCAGCCGCGCCAGTGAGGCGGAGCCGGTCTGCAGATCGCCCAGCGAGTACAGCAATGTGTCGACCGGCCCCAGCAGTTGCTGGACATAGAGCGTGGCCGCGGTGACCGACGCCAGCGAGACCAGGCCGTCGATGGCGAAGAACCCGCCGATGACCAGCGTGGCGGCCACCGGAAGCGCATACGCGGTGTCGATGATCGGCAGGAAGACCGTGAGCAGCCCCATCGTGTGCCGCTCGGCGGCGTAGGACTCGGCGATGTCCTGGTCCGTGCGGGCGGTGCGGCGCTCGGCGATACGCAGCGCCTCGACCGTACGGGCCCCCTCGACGGTCTCCATCAGGCCCTCGGTGAGCTGGGAGTACGTGGCGCTCTGAGCAAGGAAGGCGTCGCGGGCGCGACCGAAGAACCACCGGGAGGCGGCCCACAGGACGGGAACGGCGATCAGACAGGGGAACGCGAGCAGCGGGCCGACCACGGCCATCGCCCCGAGGGTGACAAGGATCGTGACCAGCGCGGTGACGGCGGCGGGCACCGCGCCGCGCACCACGCGCGCCAGCACGTCCACATCGCGGGTGGTGCGGGTGACCAGGTCCCCCGAGCCCGCCCGCTCGACGGTGGCGAGCGGCAGCGTCAGCACATCGTCGACGAACCGCTCACGCAACTCGGCCAGGACCTGCTCGCCCAGCCTGGCCGAGGCGTATCCGGCGGCGTGTGTCAGCAGCGCCTGGGCCACGATGAACGCGCAGATCAGCAGCGCGGTACGGGGGATGTCCGCGGCGCCGCGCCCGGCGTCCTCGACCAGGCCGCCCAGCAGCCAGGGCCCCACCAGGCCGCAGACGGCGGCCAGGCCGTACAGCGTCAGGGTGGCGGCCAGCTCACGCGGGTGACGCCGGGCCAGCCGGCGGACGTGGCCGCGGACGTCCTTCGCGGAGGCGATGGGCAGCGGGGTGCTGGCCCCCTCCCGCTCAGTCCCGGCGCGCTCCAACGCGCGGGCTTCCCTCGTCACTGCTCGCTCCTCCGTCGCTGCGCGGCTCCTCAGTCCAGCCCGCACAGCGCGCCAAGACACGCTCATAGCGCGTCCTCCTCTCGGGCGACCACGGCCCGGTAGCGGGGGTCGTCGAGGAGTTCGCCGTGTGTGCCCTGGGCGACAGCCTTCGCGCTCTCGACGTAGACGACGTGGTCCGCCCGGTCGAGCAGGATCGGGCTGGTGGTGAACACGACGGTGGTGCGGCCCGCGCGGTGGGCGCCGAGCCCGCGGGCGACGCGGGCCTCGGTGTGGGCGTCGACCGCGCTGGTGGGCTCGACCAGGACCAGCACCTCCGGGTCGGCCATCAGGGCCCGTACCAGCCGCAGCCGCTGCTGCTGGCCGCCGGAGAGGTCGCGCCCGGACGCGGCGATCACGGTGTCCAGACCCTCCGGCAGCGCCTCGACGATGTCGCGCGCCGAGGCGGTGTCCAGCGCCCGTTCCAGCGGCTCACGGGAGCCGGGGCGGAGCCCGGCCGGGTCCAGTTCATCGCCCAGCGGGCCGGCGAAGAGCAGATCGTCGTTGGTGGCGACGAGGATGCGCCGCCGCACCTCCGCCGGCGGCAGATCGGCGAGCGGCGCCGCCTGCCAGGTGACGGCGGAGTCGGTGTAACGGCCCAGCCGGTCGGCGAGGGTGGCGGCGTCGGCCGGGGATGCGCAGGCCACGGCGGTGAACCGGCCCGCTGCCACGGCCAGCCCGGAGTCGGGGTCGGCCAGGGGGCCACCGCTGGGCAGGCGGTCCCTCCCAGCGGTGTGCGGCCGTGGCAAACCGGTGCCGGAGGAGAGTTCGGGCGTGAGCGCGGATAAGTCGGTGACGCGGCGGGCGGCGACATGGCCCCGGGTCAGCTGCCCGGCGGCGTCGGTGAGCCGGCGCAGCGGATCGGCCAGGTAGACGGCGTAGCCGTAGAACGCGACGAGCTGACCGGCGCCGATCTGGCCCTCGGCCACATAGCGCGCCCCCAGCCAGACGACGACACAGGTCAACAGGCCCGGCAGCAGCACCTTGACGGCGCCGAACAGGGCATCGACGCGGGCGAGCGCCACCCCCGCGCCGCGCAGCCGCTGGGAGTCGGCGTGGTAGCGCTCGGCGAAGGCCTCCTCGCCGCCGATGCCGCGCAGTACGCGCAGACCGCTGACGATGTCGACGGCCCGGCCGGTCAGTTCGGCCTGGTGCTCGCGCAGCCGCTCCTGGCGTCGGTGCAGCGGGCGGATCAGCAGCGCGACCGCCCAGACCATCAGCGGCACACCGGCCAGCACCACGGCTCCGAGCCGCCAGGAGGCGTCCAGCATGATCGCGGCGATGGCGGCGATGGCCACGACCGCGCCGCTGCCACGGGCGGTGCCGGCCAGCGCCTCGCCGATCCGGTCGATGTCCGCCACACCGGCGTTGACGATCTCGCCCTTGGCCACGCGCCCCCGCAGGGTGGCGCCGAGCGTGGCGGTCTGGCGGGTGATGAGCTGCATGGTGCGGTACGAGGCGCCGAGCCGGGTCGTGAGGGTGCAGCGGTCGCGCAGAATGCCGGTGGTGGCCTGCACCACACCGAGCCCCAGCACCGCGCCGCCCCACAGCAGCAGCGTCCGCCGGTCCCGGTCGATGATCCCGGTGTCGATGGCGGCGCCGATCGCGGCCGGTACGAGTGCCTGGGCCAGCACACAGAGAATTCCCCACAAAACGCCGAGGAAAATGGAATGGCGGAGATTACGGGCAAGCCATAACAGATAGGATGTGGGTGAACGATGATCTGGCGTTCCGGATTCCGGATCAGGGAAGCGTCGCATGGCACGCCGATGCTAATGAGGCCGTTCCCCGCCCGCCGCTGAATTTCGCGGGCATTTCGGCGGGGAGGGCCGAGGAGGCATGGCCGGGGGACGGTGGGGCACTCGCGTCGCGATGGATGAGTGACCGTCGTAGAAATTCTGGAGGCCACCGTGTACCGGCAGGCCGATCCCCGGCACCTCTCCGCCGACGACCACGACCGCGGCCACGACCGAGACCCCGCGCCGCCGTCGCCGACCCCGTCGCCCGGCCCGGGCGGGCCGGAGCCGGGTCCCGGGCCCGGCCCCGAACCGGGGCCGACCCCCGGGCCGCCGCCCGACCCGCCGCCCGACCCCGTACCCAGTCCGCCGCCGGACCCCGTGCCCAGTCCGCCGCCCAGCCCGCCCCCGAGCCCGCCGCCCGGTCCGATGCCGGGTCCGCCGCCGCACCCGGTGCCCCAGCCGCCGGGCCCCGATCCGGTCCCGGACCCCTCCCCCGCCCCCGGGCCGCTGACCCGGGAGGGACTACCCGCTAGGACTTGGTCCGCTTCGGGGCCGCCGCCTTGGCGGCCCGCTTGGCCTCCTGCTTGAAGGCGCGGACCTTGTCCAGCGACTCGGGCCCCGTGATGTCGGCGACCGAGCGGTACGAGCCTTCCTCGCCGTAAGCGCCCGCCGCCGCGCGCCACCCCTCGGGCCGTACGCCGTACTGCTTGCCGAGCAGCGCCAGGAAGATCTGCGACTTCTGCTTGCCGAAGCCGGGCAGCGCGTTCAGCCGGTCGAGCAGCTCCTTGCCGGTGGCGACGTCCCGCCACAGCGCGGCGGCGTCGCCGTCGTAGTTGTCGACCAGGTACTGGCACAGCTGCTGCACCCGCTTGGCCATGGCCCCCGGGTAACGGTGCACCGCGGGCTTGGCCGACAGCACCTCGGCGAACCGCTCAGGGTCGCAGGCGGCGATCCCCTGCGCGTCCAGGTCGTCGCCGCCCATGCGCCGCGCGATGGTGTACGGCCCGGAGAAGGCCCACTCCATGGGCACCTGCTGGTCGAGCAGCATGCCGGTCAGCGCGGCCAGCGGGCTGCGCCCGAGCAGTTCATCGGCCTCGGGCCGCTGGGCGAGGCGAACGGTGACATCCATCCCGCCCAGGTACCCCCCGCGACCTCACCGAACCAGCCCGACCCGTTCGGGTTCCCCCGCACGGGGGACGCAACCGGGGCAATTCGGCCGAATTGCGAGGCATTCGGGACCGTGCGAATCTGGTGGCGACCCTGAATTCGATCAACCAGAGCCAGAGGGAGACCGAGCGCAGCGGGACATTAGCGCATCTATGTGCCGCGGGCAGGATGTGACATCGGACCACGGAGACGAGTGACCATGTCAGCAACCGCGACTCGCCACCGGCGCCATGACGACACTCCCGACACCGACGGTGACTTCGCTCGCCTTTCCCGGCTTCCGCCGGGGCCGGAGCGCGACGCCCTGCGTGAGGCGATCATCTGTGCGTGGCTGCCCGTGGCGAAACGCTTGGCGCTGCGTTTCCGCAATAAGGGCGAGAATATGGAAGACCTCACCCAGGTCGCCTCGCTCGCCCTGGTGAAGGCGGTCGACCGCTACGATCCCGATCTCGGCCACGCTTTTCCCTCGTATGCGATCCCGGTCATCACCGGTGAACTCAAGCGGCACTTCCGCGACTATCTGTGGACACTGCATGTGCCCCGTAATATCCAGGAAGTCCGCTCCCGCACCCGCTCGGCGCGCGACGCCCTTGAACAGGAGCTCGGCGGCCGCACCCCCACCATCACCGAGATCTCCACTCGCACCGGGATGCCCAAGGAAGATGTGAAGGCGGGCCTGGAGGCCAGCGCCTCCTGCACCCCGCTGTCGCTCAACGCCGCGGTCCAGGGCGCCGAGGAGCGGCTGCTCGCGGAGACGGTGGGCGCGGACGACGCGGCGATCGAACGGGTCGTCAACCGGGAGGCGCTGCGGGCGCTGATCACCCACCTTTCGGAACAGGACCGCTACGTGCTGTATCTGCGGTTCTTCGTCGGTCTCTCGCAGAGCCAGATCGGCGAAATCCTCGGCTTCTCGCAGATGCACATATCCCGCAGACTCTCCCGGCTCTACAGCGAATTGCGGCAGGGCCTGCTGGCCCATGCCTGACCCCGCCGGGCGGGCCCCGCCCGGTCGCGCAGGAGGTGGCCGATGGTCTCGGAGACGGCCCGTATCACCGCGGACGGCGCGCCGCTGGTGGGCGATCTGGTGGTGCCCGACGGGGCCCGTGGCGTGGTGGCCTTCGCCCATGGCAGCGGCAGCTCCCGGCACAGCCCGCGCAACCGCTCGGTGGCCGAGGTGCTGCAGCAGGCGCGCCTGGGGACGCTGCTGTTCGACCTGCTGACCATGGACGAGGAGCGGGTGGACGCGATCACCGCCGAGCACCGCTTCGACATCCCCCTGCTGGGCCGGCGCCTGGTGGCGGCGGTGGACTGGCTCGGCGGGCATCCGGCGACCGCCGCCCTGCCGGTCGGGCTGTTCGGCGCCAGCACGGGCGCGGCGGCGGCGCTGGTGGCCGCGGCGGAGCGGCCGGAGCGGGTACGGGCGGTGGTCTCGCGCGGCGGCCGCCCCGATCTGGCGGGCGGGGTGCTGTCCCGGGTCCGCGCTCCGGTGCTGCTGGTGGTGGGCGGCGAGGACCACGAGGTGCTGCGGCTCAACGAGCAGGCGGCGGCCATGCTGGCGGCGCCCCACTCCGTGCATGTGGTGCCCGGCGCGACCCATCTGTTCGAGGAGCCGGGGACGCTGGCCCAGGCGGCCGCGGCGGCCCGCGACTGGTTCCTGGACATGACCGCGACCCCCGCGCGTCGCGCATCCGGCCGGGGGTCGCACGGAAGCACTCCTGGAGCGCTCGGGGGTTGACGAGGGGCGCTGAGGGGGCGTCAGGTGCCCAGTACCGCCCGCAGGTCGTAGCGCACCGGCTCCTCCAGCTGGGCGTACGTGCAGCCGCGCGGCTCGCAGTCGGGCCGCCAGCGGCGGAACCTGGCCGTATGGCGGAAGCGGTCGCCCTGCATATGGTCGTACGCCACCTCGCACACCCGCTCCGGCCGCAGCGGCAGCCACGACAGGTCCTTGACGCCGGTCCAGCGGCTGGGCGCGCCGGGCATCCGGCGTGCCTGCTGGGGCGTGCGCGCCTCCTCACTGGCCCAGTCGGCCCAGGGGTGCCCTGCGAGGGTGTCCATCCGCAGCGGTTCCAGCTCGGCCATGAGCTCCTGCCGGCGCCGCATCGAGAAGGCGCCGCACACGCCGACGTGCTGGAGCCGGCCGGCGGCGTCGTACAGGCCCAGCAGCAGCGAGCCGACGACCGGGCCTGACTTGTGCTGCCGCATCCCCGCCACCACGCAGTCCGCGGTCCGCTCGTGTTTGACCTTGACCATGACCCGTTCCCCCGGCCGGTAGCCGAGGTCGGGGTGTTTGGCGATGACGCCGTCCAGACCCGCCCCCTCGAACTGCTGGAACCACTGCTCGGCGAGGCCCCGGTCATCGGTCCAGGGCGCGGTGTGGACGGGGTCCGCGGCCTCGCGCAGCGCCTCGGTCAGCGCGTCCCGCCGCTGCCGCAGCGGCGTGTCCATGAAGGACTCGTCCCCCAGTGCGAGCAGGTCGAAGGCCACGAAGCTCGCCGGGGTCACCTCGGCGAGATGGCGCACCCGCGAATCCGCGGGGTGGATGCGCTCCAGGAGCGCGTCGAAGTCCAGCCGGCTCCCGCGTACGATCACGATCTCGCCGTCGAGGACGCAGCGCGGCGGCAGATTCGCCCGGAGCGCGCCGGCCAGTTCCGGGAAGTAGCGGGTCAGCGGTTTGCCCGAGCGGCTGACCAGCTCGATCTCGTCCCCGTCGCGGAAGATCAGCGCCCGGAAGCCGTCCCATTTCGCCTCGTACCACATGCCCGGTGGGATGGCGGCCGCGGACTTGGCCAGCATCGGCTCCACCGGCGGCATCACCGGAAGGTCCATGCCCCGATTGTGTGTCGCTCCCCGGCCCGGCGCCCGCCGGGAGGTGGCCTGTGCCCCGCGGGCCTAGCGTGGAATCCATGGCAGAGACGGCGGAGCTCACGGTCGGCGAGCGCACGGTACGGCTGACCAACCCTGGCAAGGTCTACTTTCCGCAACGGGGCTTCACCAAGCTGGACGTCGCGCGCTACTACCTGGCCGTCGGCGAGGGCGTCCTGCGGGCGCTGCGGGACCGGCCGACGACGCTGGAACGCTACCCGGACGGCGTAGAGGGCGAGTCGTTCTTCCAGAAGCGGGCGCCGAAGAACCTGCCCGAGTGGATTCCGACCGGACGGATCTCCTTCCCCAGCGGGCGCCACGCGGACGAGATCTGCCCCACCGAGCCCGCGGCCGTCGTCTGGGCGGCGAATCTGGGGTGTCTGACCTTCCACCCGTGGCCGGTCCGGCGGCAGGACACCGAACACCCCGACGAGCTGCGGATCGATCTGGACCCGCAGCCGGGGACCGGCTACGAGGACGCGGTGTGGGCGGCCGGCCAGCTGCGGCCGGTGCTGGAGGAGCTGGGGCTGCGGGGGTGGCCGAAGACCTCGGGCGGCCGCGGGCTGCATGTGTTCGTGCCCATCGAGCCGGAGTGGACCTTCACCCAGGTGCGCCGGGCCGCCATCGCCATCGCGCGTGAGCTGGAGCGGCGCGCGCCGCGGCGGATCACCACGGCGTGGTGGAAGGAGGAGCGCGGCGAGAGGGTGTTCGTGGACTACAACCAGACGGCCCGCGACCGGACCATCGCCAGCGCCTACTCCGTACGCCCCCGGCCGCACGCCCCCGTCTCGGCGCCGCTGCGCTGGGAGGAGGTGCCCGACGCCAGGCCGCGGGACTTCGATCTGGCCACCATGCCGGTGCGGTTCCGGGAGCTGGGCGATGTGCATGCCGAGATGGACGGGCAGGTCTGCCGTCTGGAGGCCGCCCTGGAGCTGGCCGACCGGGACGAGCGCGAGCACGGCCTGGGCGATCTGCCGTATCCGCCCGAGCATCCGAAGGTGAAGGGCGAGCCCAAGCGGGTGCAGCCCAGCCGCGCCAAGAAGTGAGGCCGCCGCGCCGGCACCCGAAGGTGCCCGCGCGGCGGCCCGCCCGGTCAGTGCCGGGGGGTGACAAACTCGGCAGTGCCCAGGGTCGAGAACCAGGTGCGGACCTGGTCCTGGTCGTGCGTCTTCGCGAGCGAGAGCAGGAGCAGCAGCCGCGCCTTCTGCGCGGTGAGGTCCGCGGCGCCGATGACGCCGTCGGTGTGGGCGTCGTAGACGGCGCCGGAGCCGGTGCGGGTCGTCGACGCGAAGATCACGCCGTTCTTGACCGCGTCCTTGCGGGCCTCGGACATCTGCGGGGAGATGCCGCCCGCGCCGGTCCCGGCGGTCACGACCCCGTCCGCCCCGGCGTCGGCGAACGCCTTGACGGCCTCGCCACCGGCGTCCTGGTAGCTGTAGGCGATCTCGACCTTGGGCAGCGTCTTGCCCATCTTGTCCAGGTCGAAGGGGGTCTCCCAGGTCTTCTTGCCGCACTGCTGGATGCGCGCGGGCGCCCGGTTGAGCCGGATGTTGTCCTGGTCGACGACGCCGAGCTCACCGCTGGCGCCGCTGCTGAAGGTGTCCATCCGCAGCGCGTCGGTCTTGCGGACCTCACGGGCGGCCTGGATCTGGTCGTTGAGCATCAGGACGGTGCCGTAGCAGGTCGTCTTCCCGCTGGCGGCGAGGTGGATGGCGTTGTAGAGGTTGGCCGGCGCGTCGGTGCCGATCACCGTCCAGGGGCGCATCGAGCCGGTGAGGACCACCGGCTTGTCGCTGCGGACGGTCAGGTCCAGCCAGTACGCGAACTCCTCCATCGTGTCGGTACCGGTGGTGACCACGACCCCGTCGTTCGTCTTCAGCGCCTGGTCGACCGCGGCCGTCAGCCTGCGGTAGTCGGCGATCGAGTAGCCGCCGGAGCCCTTGTTGCCGAACTGCTCGGTGGAGACGTCGGCGACCGCGTCCACCTCCGGCTTGAGGTCACCCACCATCTTGGAGATCGGCAGCTTCCCTGACTCGTAGTCCTGGAAGGACACCCGGGTCTTGCTGACGCCGGAGATGGTGCCGCCGGTGCCGATGACGGCGACCTTCGGCACGGGCTTCTTGTCGGGCTCCGCGCCGGCGACCGAGGCGGTCGTTCCGAGGGCGAGGGATATCAGGGTCAACAGCACGGTGGAACGGCGGGTGAGCTTGCGCATCGGTGGAATGGTCTCCTCGGCCGGGGTGTGCGGTGGCGCGGTCGGGGGGCGCGCGGTCAGTGTGAACGGGATGGAGGGAAACATTCCGCATACATGTTTCCTGGGTGTTCGATGATCGTGAACACCCGATTGCCGCCCGCGCTAACCAGCGCTTCCCCCGTGCGGCGAACCGTCGCGCAGCCGCGCCAGGAGCAGCGCCACGTCGTCGTCCGGCGCCCCGTGCAGGGCAGCCAGCACCTGGTCGCAGGTCCGCTCCAGCGGGCCCTGCTGGCGGCTCAGCAGCTCCAGCAGGGTGCGCAGGCCCACGTCGATGGACTGGTGGCGCTTCTCGACCAGACCGTCGGTGAACAGGGCGAGCAGGGTGCCGGGCGACAGCTCGCACTCGACCGAGGCGAACGGCACGCCGCCCACGCCCAGCGGCGCGCCGCTGGGCATGTCGAGGAGTTCGGCCCGCCCGCCGGGGCGCACCAGCACCGGTGGCAGATGGCCGGCGGTGGACAGCAGGCAGCGGCCGCTGCGCGGGTCGCAGACCGCGTACAGGCAGGTGGCGATCGAGTCGCCCAGGGTGATGGTGATGTCGTCGAGGTGGCGCAGCAGTTCGGCGGGCGACAGGTCGAGCTGGGCGAAGGCGCGGGTGGCGGTGCGCAGCTGGCCCATGATCGCCGCGGCGTGGATGCCCTTGCCCATCACATCGCCGACCACCAGGGCCACCTTGCCGTCCTTGAGCGAGAGCACATCGAACCAGTCGCCGCCGGCCGCGCTCACCGCGGGCAGATACCGGGAGGCGATCTCCAGGCCGTCCAGGTCGCGCGGCTGCTGGGACAGCAGGCTGCGCTGCAGGGTGAGAGCCGCGTCGCGCTCCCGGGCGTACAGGCGGGCGTTGTCGATGCACAGCGCGGCGCGGGTGGCCAGTTCGCAGGCGAGGGTGAGGTCCTGCTCGTCGAAGGGCCGGGCGTTGATCGTACGGTGCAGGCTGAGGGTGCCGAGCACGCTGCCGCGGGCGATCAGCGGGGCCGCCAGATAGGAGTGGACGCCCTCCTTGCGCAGTACGGCGGCGGACGCCTCGTCCCGCGCGATGCGCCGCAGGTCCTCGTCGGTCACCTGGGGCAGGAAGATCGGCTGGGCGTCGCGGACACAGCGCGTGATCATGCGGCTCGGGTCGTATCGGGCGATCTCGCCGACCGGGTCCGCCGCGTGCACGGCGTCGGTGGGGTAGCCCGCCGCCACGGCCAGCGCCCGGAAGCGGGCCCAGCCGTCGGCGCCCACCCGGGCCATGGGCTCGCGGCGCACCACGGCGTCCAGCACATCCACGGCGGCGAGGTCGGCCAGCCGGGGCACGGTCACATCAGCCAGCTCCTGGGCGGTCTGCCGCAGGTCCAAGGTGGTGCCGATGCGGACTCCGGCCTCGGCGATGAGGCCCAGCCGCTCGCGGGCCTCGGCGACCTCGCTGGCCTCCCGGTGGCGCCGGGACACATCGAACACCGAGACCGCGATGCCAAGGACCCGTCCGCCGGGGTCCTCCAGCCGGTAGTACGACTCCGACCAGGCGTGCTCATGGTGCGGGTCGGCCGGGGTCCGGCCGACGGTCTGCTGGTCGAGCAGCCGCTGCCCGGTCTCCAGGACGTGCAGCATCGCGCCCTCGATCGCCGAGGCGTCAAGACCCGGCAGCACATCCGTCAGGCTCCGGCCCCGCAGGTCGACCTCGGTCAGGCCGTTCATCTCCAGCAGGGCCGGGTTGGCCAGGATCCACCGCAGGTCCGTGTCGAATACGGCGAGGCCCACGGGCGACTGTTCGACCAGGAAGCCGGAGACGGCCAGGTCGGTCTCCAGCTGCCGTACGGTGCCCTCGTCGGCCGCGAGCCCGAGCGCGTAGGCGTCGCCGTGGGAGTCGCGCAGGCCCATGGTGCGGAACTCCACCCGCAGGGCGGTGCCGTCCTTGTGCCGGACCGGAAAGACGCCCGCCCACATCTTGCCCGCCTGCACCCGCTGGAACAGCTCCACCGCGGACCGCCGGTTCTCGCGGTCGACCAGCAGCCGGGCGGCGTTCTGGCCCAGTGCCTCGGCGGCGCGGTAGCCGAGCAGCTGCTCGGCCTCCGGGCTCCACAGGGCGACACGGCCGTCGCTGTCCAGCACCACGGCGGCGACCCGTAGCAGATCGAGCAGGCCTCCCGGGGCGGCGAGATCGTTGAGCTCCGCCTCGCCGTCCCCTCGCGGGCCGTCTCGCGCGTTCGGCGGGCGGTCTTGCGAAGTCATCCGGGTACCTCATTCCCCGCTGCCCGTACGCTGGGGCGGGCCGTCGCGGCACCAGCGAGCGGCCGGGCGGGCGTGCCCTTCTTCTGTCATACCTCTCCGGGCCCGGCCCCGCACACCCAGGTCATCGCGGGCACGGCCGCGACTCGCCAGGGACGGTCAGATGGTGAAGGGCCGCTGCCGGGCGAAGGCGGGCAGCGGCGGGCCGGCCTGGAACAGATTGGGGGTCTGGTCCGGGGGCATCCGCTTGGTGACCTCCCGGTGCAGCCCGCGGTAGCTGCCCTCGAAGGCGCCGTCCCGCCAGACGTCCAGGAGGGTGCCCGTGAACAGGCCGTTGACCATCCCGTCCGCGGAGGTCTGGTTGTCCTGGCAGCCGGAGATCTGCAGCACGGTGGCGTCGATCTCGGCGAGGTCCTTGGCGGTGCGGGTGTTCTGGATCCCGTCGTAGAAGGCGCGGTCCCGCTTGTAGACGACGGACTGCACCGGAAGCGGCATCACCCTGATCCGCTTGGCGACCTCGTCCGGCCGGTCGGTGCTGAACCGCCGGCCGAGCTCGCGGGGGCTGAGCACCTCGGGCAGGACCTTGGCCACCGTGCCGCTGTGGCAGCTGTCGGAGAGCATCCAGATCCGCACCCCCTTGGCGAACTTCCCGAACAGGTCGAAGAGCTCGTCGTCGACCAGCTGCCGGTCGTAGAGCACCCAGGTCTCGTCCAGCCGGTCGCCGGTCTCGTCGTGGTTGAGGTCCGGCACCTGGCCGCCGTGGCCCGAGTAGGTGAGGAAGAGAATGTCGCTGCCGGTGAGCCGGCCGGCCGCGGTCTCCAGGGCCGCGGAGACCGCGTCGGCCGTGGCGGCGGAGGTGAGCAGCGGGTCGGTGACGGTGAAGCCCGAGGCCCCGGCGAGCCGCGCCATATCGCTCGCGTCCTGCTCGCAGGCGTTGAGGTCGCCGCTCCAGCCGTCGTAGCGCGCGGGGTCGACCTGGTTGAGGCCGATGTGGACCGAGAGGCCGGTTGCCATGGAGGGCTCCTTCCGAGGGGTGGAGGTGACGATGGACCTCCGCCGACTCAGCGATGATGGGGCCACTCGTCCCGCAATGCCCTGTTTCACTGCTCCATCCGGGCTCCCAGCGCGCGCAGCACGGTGTCGGCGGTGCGCTCCAGATAGTCGGCGTCGGGGCGCACCCCGCGGATGGAGACGTGCCAGTAGACCAGCGCCCCGAGCAGATCGAGCGCCAGCTCGCGGTCCGTGTCCGGGGGCAGTTCGCCGCGCCGCACCGCCCGGTCGAGGACTTCGGTCACGCGCGAGCGGCGCGGTTCACCGATGGACCTGGCCAGCGCCTGGGCCAGCTCGGGGTCGCGGTTGGCCTCGGCGATGAGGTCCGGGAAGATCCGCGAGAACCGCGGATGGGTGAGCCAGTCGGCCACCGCGCCGAGCATGGCCAGCACATCGCCGCGCAGCGAGCCGGTGTCGGGGGCCTCGGCGAGTTCGACGCTCAGCTCGGAGGTGACCGCGATGATCATGTGCTGCTTGGAGGGCCAGCGGCGGTACAGAGCGCTCTTGCCGACCCCCGCCCGTTTGGCCACCGCCTCCATCGAGAGCCGTCCGTAGCCGTGCTCGGCGAGCTCGTCGAGCACGGCCTCGGCGATGGCCGCGGTCTTGTCGGCGCGCAGGGCTGCGGCGCCGCTCGGGGCGCGTCGGGTCGGCTCAGGCATGCGCAGACGGTAGCAGATGGACGGAACGGTACCGTCCCGTTTACGCTCGACCTGAAGGACGGAACGGTACCGTCCCGTCCAATCTCGTTTCCGAGAGTTTCCGAGGGACGCTCGCCCATGAACACGACCCACCAGACCCACCAGACCCACCAGACCCACCAGACCCACCGCACCCACCGCACCCACCGCCCCCGTACGGCCGTCGAGGTGTTCGACCGGGCCAAGGAACTGCTGCTCGCCCACGACATGCTCGGGTTCGCCGACCTGTGGGCCGCCGACGGGACCATGGAGTTCCCGTTCGCGCCGCCCGGCCGGCCCAGCCGGTTGGAGGGCCGCGAGGCGGTGCGGGAGTATCTGCGCGACTACACCGACCTGCTGGATGCGCGCGCGGTGACCCATGACGTCAGGCACCGCACCGAAGACCCGAACACCCTGATCGTCGAGTGGGCGGTGGAGGGGATCGCCGTCCGCACCGGCCGCCCGTACCGCATGGTGTACGTCGCCTTCATCACGGTCGAGGACGGCGAGATCACCGCCTACCGCGACTACTGGAACCCGCTCGCCGCCGGCCAGGTGCTGGGCATCCTCGACGAGCTGACCGCCGCGTACGCGGGAGGCCGGGCCGATGGCTGACCGCACCGACCCCACCGACCCCACCGTTTTGGTCACCGGCGCGACCGGGAACACCGGCTCCCGGCTGCTGCCGCTCCTCGCCGCCCACGGCGCCCGGATCAGGGCCGCCGCCCGCCGCCCGGCCCCGGGGGCACGGCCGTACGAGACCGTACGGTTCGACTGGCGCGACCCGGCCACCCACACCGCGGCGCTGGACGGGGTGACCCATCTCTATCTCATCGCCCCGGTGGCGGAGGCCGAACCGCTGGCGCTGGTCGAACCGTTCCTGGCCGACGCGGTCCGCCGGGGCGTACGGCGCGTGGTGCTGCTCAGCTCCTCCGCGGTCACCCCCGAGATGCCGGGTCTTGGGGCGTTGCACCGGCTCGTCCAGGACACCGTGCCCGAGTGGGCGGTGCTGCGGCCCTCGTGGTTCATGCAGAACTTCACCGGCGACCACCCGGTGGCCCAGGGGATCCGTACGCGCGGTGAGATCGTCACCGCCACCGGGAACGCCGGGGTCGGCTTCGTCGACGCGGGCGACATCGCCGCCGTCGCCGCCCGCGCCCTCCTGGACGAACGGCCGCACGACACCGCGCACACCATCACCGGGCCCGAGGCGATCGGCTACGGCGACGCGGCGCGCATCATCACCGAGGTGTCCGGCCGGGCCGTCCGCCATGTCCCGGTGGACACCGCGACCCTGGCCGGGCGACTGGCCGACGCGGGATACCCGAAGGAGTTCGCCACCATGCTGGCCGGGCTCGACGAGGCCGTCCGGCGCGGCGCGGAGGACCGTACGACCGACACGGTGCGCCGGGTCACCGGGCGCGCTCCCCGCTCCTTCCGCGACTTCGCCGTCGAACACCGCGCGGAGTGGGCCTGAGCGGGCCCGGCGTCGTGGCACGGCTCATCGGAAGAGGGCGTACGGGGCGCGGTCCCGGGGTCGGGGGGGCGCACTGTCCCGCAGCGCGGCCCACAGCACCCGGCTGTCGGTGAGCGGACCACCCGGCCTGACCAGCCAGATGTGGCCCTGCCGTACGCATCCGGGCCGGGGGCAGCGCAGCACCCGGCCCGGCCCGGCGGCGGCCACGGCGCGGCGGCGGCCGTGGCCGGAGCCCCGCAGCCACGCCTTCCACTCCTGGGCCGAGCCGGGCGGTACGAGGAAGGAGAGCACATGGCTGGCGGTGGCCAGCATCACCGGACCGACCACCGCCTCGTGCCGCCGCAGCGTCTGGACCACGGCCATCCCGGTGCCCTCGGACATCCGGACCAGGTCGAAGAGCCGGCCCACCGGAAGGTCGGCGAGGCCGTTTCCGCTGGCCCACTGCACACGCACCCGGCCGGGCTCCTCGCCGGCCGACGACAGCAGCCAGTCGGCCGCGACGGTCTCCACGGTGCCTCGCCCACGCATGTCGCCTCCGGTCTCCCCTGTTGACTCGTCCGCTCCGGCCGCGCCGCCCCACCGCGCCTTGACGCGCCCTAACGCGTCCGCCCGAGCGCCAGCGTGAACCACACCTTCTTGCCCGGGCCGTCCCCGTCCGGCGGTTCGGTGCCCCAGTCGTTCGCCAGGCCGTCGACGATGGCCAGCCCCCGCCCGGACTCCTCCGTCTCGGCCGCCGTACGGAAGACCGGCCGGACCGGCGAGCCGTCGGCCACCTCGATACGCAGCTCGTCCCCGGCGGGCTCCACGCCCACGGTGACGGTGACGGTGTCGGCGGCGCCGCTGCTGCCGTGCTCCACGGCGTTGGCGAACAGCTCGTTGGTGGCCAGCACCGCGCTCTCCACGGCATGGTCGAGCTGCCAGTACTTCAGGAAGGCGGTGAGCATCCGGCGGACGGCGAAGGCCCGGTCGGTCCGGGCCGGGAACTCGGCCCGGAAGAAACGGCGGGTCGCCAAGGAGATCACCGGCCCCTCCCCGCCGGCCGAGCCCATCGCGCCTGTCCTGCCTGTTGGTTCCGTCCTGTCTGTTGGTTCTGTCCGGCCTGCTGTGTCTGTCGGGTCCGGCGGGTTTGTCGCGCCGATAACGCGCGCGGTGGGGGTGGTTGATGCCCCGGTAAGCGGGTAAGCGCATGCTGCGTCCCCCGGCCGGGTTCCCCACCGCGGCATCCGCGCCGGGAGCGAGGGGTGCGCGCCCCTCGGCCCGCCCGCCGGGGCCGGCCGCCACGGGCGGCTGCGGCCCGGTCGCGGTGGCTGCCGGGTTGCGGCATGGTTTCCTCCTTCGAAGACAGCGGGACTACGTCGGTCACCGTTCACGTAGACAAACGGTTGGACGGTCCGGTCGGCGAGGGGGCACGGGGGTTGTTCGGTTGTACAGGCGTAGTGGTTCGGGTCGCACGCCCGTCGGACTGTACGGTCCGGGCGAGGTGAGCGTGAGTGAGGACCGCCGGCAGGAGCCCTGCCCGGCCGCGCGGTCCGGCGTGGACGGCAAGCGGATTGTGGTCACGGGGGGCACACGGGGCTTGGGCGAGCAGATCGTGCGCCTGTTGCTGGCGGATGGCGCCTCGGTTGCCACCTGTGCGCGGTCCGCGCCCGATCTGGCGGCCCTGGCGAAGTCGCTGCCCGACGACCAGGAGCGGGACGCGCTGTTCACCCAGGCGCTCGATGTCGTCGAGCCGGGTCTGCTGGAGGAGTTCGTCGAGGGCGCGGCGGAACGTTTCGACGGTCTGGACGGCGTGGTGGCCTGCGTCGGCGGCGCCCGCGGTGGCGGCCTGGAGGAGGCCGACGCCCACGACTGGGCCGCCACCTGGGAGTTGAACGTCGGCCATACCGCCCGGCTGGTGCGGGCCGCCGTGCCGTATCTGCGCGAGGCGCGCGGCACCGGGGGCGGATCGGTCGTGGTGATCGCCTCCATCTCCGGCTGGAAGCCGGGGCCGCAGGCCCAGTACGGCGCGGCGAAGGCCGCCCAGATCCATCTCGCGGCCTCGCTGGCCCGTGAACTCGGGCCCGACGGGATCCGGGTGAACGCCGTCTCCCCCGGATCGATGCTCATCCCCGGCAAGCGCTGGGACCGGATGCGCGTCGCGCAGCCGGAGGCGTTCGCCAGGTTCGCGACGGAGTTTCCGAACGGCGAACTGGTCGCGCCGCAGGAGGTGGCGCGGGTCGTCGCGTTCCTTCTCTCGGACGCGTCCAGCGGTGTCTCCGGGGCCCACGTCCCGGTCGACCGGGCCCAGAACGCGCCCAGCGCGGACGGCTATTAGACATCTTTGGCCTCGCCCGGGCCCTGCACACCCCCGGCGGAGCAGGGTCCGGACGAGGCCCCCTTCCGGGCCGCATGGCGGTGGAACCCGGAAGGAGCCAGGGAGGAGCGCCGTGGCGCGGCTCAGGCCGCGGCGCCGAGCAGGGTCCGGGAGCGAAGCTCGAAGTCGCGGACCATGGGCTCGCCGCGGTGCGGCCGCAGCCGGGTGCGGAAGTCGCGCAGGGCCTGCACCGAGCGCTCGCTGTGCACCCCGCTGAGCGCGCTGAGCGCCGCGTCCGCGGTGCCGATCGCCTCGTCGAGCCGGTTCTGCTGGAGATGCGCGGTGGCCAGAACCGAGCGGCTGATGGCCTGGCGGCGGCGCCGGTCGCCGTTGGCCCGCACCGACTCGTCGGCGGCGCGCTCCGCCTGCGCCGCGCTGCCCAGGTCGCGGAAGCACAGCGCGGCCTCGGCCGCCAGATAGTGGTGGTCGAGGAAGCGGACCCACTCCGACTCCTCCTCGGCGCCCCGGCTCGCGTCCAGCGCGATGTCCGCCGAGCGCAGCGCGCGGGCGGCCTCGCGGGGCTCGTCGAGGGCCGCGTAGCCGCGGGCCGCCATGGCGTGCAGCCGCATCAGGCCCAGCGGGCTGCCCGCGTTCTTCGCCGTGGCCACGCCGACCCGGGCGAGTTCGACACCGGCCTGGGGCTGGCCGAGGTTGGTGGCCAGATGGGACAGGCCGGCCAGGATCTGGCCGCCGAGGACCTTGTCGCCGCCTTCGGCGCACAGCCGCAGCGCCTGGGTCATATAGCGCTGGGCCAGGCCGTATTCGGCGTTGTCGTAGCTGCTCCAGCCGGCCATCGCGGCCAGCTTGGCCGCGGCGGTGAACAGTTCGCGCCGCTCGCCCACGGGCACGCCGCGGCGCTGGAGCATGGGGACGACCTCGGTCGACAGGTACAGGACGATGCTGGCGCGGACCTGGCCGCCGCCGAATCGGTTGTCCATCTCGTCGAACATGCTGATCGCGGCGCGGACCTGCTCGATCCGGCCGGCGTCGGCTGCCGCGGCCGGATCGCCGGCGGCCGGATTGCCGGCGGCCGGACCGGTGCCCTGGTTCTCGACCAGCCACAGCAGCCATTCGCGCTGCGGGGTCACCAGCGCGCCGGCGACGAAGGGGACCGCGCCCAGCAGGCTGCGGCGGGATATGTCGGTGGAGCCGAGTTCGGCGAGCGTGTGCAAGGTTTCCGCCACGTCCTCCCGGTAGGCCAGCGCCCTGGCGACGACCGGGCGCTGTCGGTCGGGGATGAAGCCGAGCTCGGCGGGGGCCACCGGCCGGCCGAGCCGGTGGGAGAGCACGGCCGCGATCAGTTCCGGCGTCGTACCGCGCGGCTGGCCGCCCTGGAGCCAGCGGGTGACGGACGCCTTGTCGTAGTTGGAGGAGTGTCCCTGATGGCGCCCCAGCTCATTGACACGCAGCGCCAATGAGGCGTATGAGCAGCCGGATTCCTTGAGGGCCGCGGCCAGGGCCTGGTTGGTGGCCGAGCCCCGGTGCCGGGTGCCCGGCGCGGCGCTGTTGGTCACCGCGGTCACCTCCGGCCCATGACGGTGCCGCGCGCCGCCGATCTGCCGAGCACCCGTAACGCCCTAGCGGAGAAAGGTGGTTGAGGGCACCGGCCGTGGTGCGTGAGATGGGTCACGTGCCCCACTATGCGCGTCGACACTCTCAGCCCGCAAGCTTCGTCCTGATAATTTCAGAACGATCCGCATCGCTCTGTCCGGTGCTCCGAGGTCATGGCACACTGCACCCACATGTCGGTGATTCCGGGAGGCAGGACGTGAGTGAGGCACGGCCGGGGAGCGCCGCCCCCACCGTCTTACGCATGGTCCTGGGCAAGCGCCTACGCCATCTGCGGGAGCGGGCACAGGTGTCTTTCGAGGAGGCCGCCCGGGCCGTCGAGGTGACCCCGCTGACGGTCCGCCGGATGGAGAAGGCCGAGGTCGGCCTGAAGATCCCGTACGTCAAGGAGCTGCTGCGGACCTACGGCGTCCCGTCCCCGGAGATCGACGACTTCCTGGCCCTGACCCGGGAGGCCAACCAGCCCGGCTGGTGGCACCAGTTCCGCGATGTCGTACCGGAGTGGTTCAGCGCGTATGTGAGCCTGGAGAGCGAGGCCACCGTCATCCGCGCCTACGAACCGCACTACGTCCCCGGGCTGCTGCAGACCGAGGACTACGCCCGCGCGGTGCTGCGCGCCGGTTTCCCCAACGACGCGGACGACGAGATCGAGCGCCGGATCGCCCTGCGCGTCAAGCGCCAGGCCCTGCTCTCCAAACCGGACGCCCCGGCCATCTGGGCCATCTTGGAGGAGACCGCGCTGCGCCGCCCGGTCGGCGGGACCGAGGTGATGCGCCGCCAGATCGACCATCTCATCGAGGCCTTGGCGATGCCCAAGGTCCGGCTGCAGATCATGCGGTTCGCGGCGGGGCCGCACCCCGGGGCCTTCGGTCCGCTGCACTACTTCCGCTTCGGATTCACCGAACTGCCCGACGTCGTCTACACGGAAAGCGTCACCGGCGCGGTCTATGTGGACCAGCCGGGCGAAGTCGTCACCTGTCTCGAGGTGTTGGACCGGATGGCCGTCCAGGCCGAGCCGGTCGGCGAGACGATTCCCATCCTGGCCGAACTGCGTAAGGAGCTCTGACATGACAGACCCGGTCTACAGCGGAATGCCGGCCATGGACCTCGGTACGGAGGGCTGGGAGAAGCCGTGGAGCGGCACCAACGGCGGCACCTGCATCGAGGCCAAGCGACTGCCGGACGGCCGCGTCGCGCTCCGCCAGTCCACGGACCCGGCCGGACCGGCGCTGATCTACTCCCGTGCCGAGGTCGCCCAGTTCCTCGAGGCCGCGAAGGCCGGCCGGGCCGACTTCCTCATCGCCTGACCGGTCCCCGCCATCCCGTAAGCCGTCCCGGAAACCACTACGCCCGCACAACCGCACAACCCGGCCCCGGACTCCCCTCGAACGACCGGGCCACTCACACTGAATGCCCCGTGCGAGATCAACTGACGGCGGCATGAGATGACCGGGGTGGCGGGGATGGACCTTCACGAGGCTGCGCGGCACCGCGTTCTGATCGTGGAGGGCTGTGCCGGCGCCACCCGGGCCGGGCTGCTGACCTGGCTGTCCCACCGCCACGGGTTCGCCGTCGAACGCTCGCCCGCCGAGCTGCCCGCGCTCGACCCGGCGCGCCCGTACCGCGAGTTGCTGCGACTCGCCGGCCCGCTCGCGGTGGACTCCGGGTTCGTCGGCGAGCTCGTCTACGGGCCGCTGCGCCGGGGACACTCCCGGGTGACATGGATCGAGGCCTTCGACTTCGCCGAGACGGTGGCCGAGCGCGGCGGCGCCTTCGTCCATCTGGCGGCGCCACCGCCCGCGTTCACGGAGCGGTTGACCGGGCGGGGCGCCACGGCGGCCGCGGCCATGGCGGAGACCGAGGCCGCGGCCGCCGCCTATGAGCGCGCCTTCACCACCCTCGCCCAGCACGCCCCGGTGCTCACCGTGCGCCCCTAAGCGACCCCGGGGAAGTAGGAGCAGGCCCCCGCGCCGCCGCAGTGACATCAGCCGCTGCCGCGGCGGGCGGCACCTCGCTGCGTTGTCGGAGTCGCCCGCCACGCCGCGGCAGCGGCAAATCGACCGCAGCGCCCACTACGAGGACGATCCTCCGCCTTGCGATGCTCCCCCAGCTACCGCTGGGAGGTGCCCCCTTCACCAGACGACGCAGGAACCCACCCCTACTTCCCCGGCGCCGCTTAGCGCGGTGAAGTACCCGGCCCCGGCGGTAGGTTGGAGCTCCGAACACGGCCTCACGCATGGCAGGAGAATCCCCAGATGACTCACGGCTCGTCCACCCCCGGTCGGCAGGCCGCCTTAGGCAAGATCGACACGTCCGTGCCGCATTCGGCCCGCATCTGGAACTACTGGATGGGCGGCAAGGACAACTACGAGGTCGACCGGGTGGCCGGCGACCAGTACCGCGAGGTCGCGCCGAC
Source organism: Streptomyces sp. NPDC000941 (assembly GCF_053599555.1). Taxonomy (NCBI): domain Bacteria; kingdom Bacillati; phylum Actinomycetota; class Actinomycetes; order Kitasatosporales; family Streptomycetaceae; genus Streptomyces; species Streptomyces sp. NPDC000941. Next base: position 2,817 of record NZ_JBSFMM010000152.1, on the reverse strand, counting down.
CATCGAGGTGATGGCCCGCGCGTCCCGGGCGTATCTGATCCGCACGGTGACCCATGTGGCCGGGGAGGCCGGGATCCGCCAGTTCCTGGACATCGGCACCGGGCTGCCGACGTACGACAACACCCACCAGGTCGCCCAGCGGGTCGCCCCCGAGGCCCGGATCGTCTATGTCGACAACGACCCCTTGGTCCTCCGGCACGCCCAGGCCCTGCTCACCAGCACCCCCGAGGGCGTCACCGACTACATCGACGCCGATCTGCACGAGCCGGACAGAATCCTGGAGGCCGCGAGCAAGACGCTGGACTTCAGCCGCCCCGTCGCGCTGATGCTGATGGGCATCCTGGGCCATGTCCAGGACTACGACGAGGCCCGGTCGATCGCCCGGCGGCTCCAGGACGCGCTCCCCGCCGGCAGCTACTTCGTGCACTACGACAGCACGGACACCGACCAGGCACTCAAGCAGGCCCAGCAGGGCTACGACGACACCGGCGCGGTCCCGTACGTCCTGCGCAGCCCCGAGCAGATCGCGCGCTTCTACGACGGTCTGGAGCTGATCGAGCCGGGCATCGTGTCCTGCCCGCTGTGGCGCCCCGAATCCGCCGACACGCCCATCGACGCGTCCGTCGAGAAGACGGACGTCTACGGGGGCGTCGCGCACAAACCCTGACGCCCCCGGCGCCCGCTGCTACCCGCCGCTAGCGGATCTGCACACCGGACAGGGTACGGGCGATGACCAGCCGCTGGATCTCGCTCGTGCCCTCGAAGATGGTGAAGATCGCCGCGTCGCGGTGCATCCGCTCCACCGGGTACTCACGGGTGAATCCGTTGCCCCCGAGGATCTGCACCGCCTGGGCCGTCACCGCCTTCGCCGTCTCCCCGGCGAAGAGCTTGGACATCGACCCCTCGGCGGCGGTGAAGGGCTTGCCCGCGGTGGCCATCCAGGAGGCGCGCCACACCAGCAGCCGTGCCGCGTCGATCCGTGTGCGCATATCGGCGAGCTGGAAGGCGATGCCCTGGTTGTCGATGATGGGCCGGCCGAACTGCACCCGGGTCTTGGCGTATTCGAGGGCGACCTCGTACGCCGCGCGGGCCACGCCGACCGCCTGGGCGCCGACCGCCGGGCGCGAGGCCTCGAAGGTCGCCATGGCGGCGTTCTTGCCGCGCTCGGTGCCGCTACGGGCGCGCTCGCGGGCGCGGGCGAGGCGTTCGTCGAGCTTCTCCTTGCCGCCGAGCAGACAGTGGCCGGGGACGCGGACGTCCTCCAGGACCACCTCGGCGGTGTGCGAGGCGCGGATGCCGTGCTTCTTGAACTTCTGCCCCTGGGAGAGGCCGGGCGTGCCCGGGGGCACCACGAAGGAGGCGTGGCCGCGCGCGCCCAGCTCCGGGTCGACGGAGGCGATGACGACATGGACGCCCGCGATACCGCCGTTGGTGACCCAGGTCTTGGTGCCGTTGATGACCCATTCGTCCTTGGCCTCGTCGTAGACGGCCCGGGTGCGCAGCGCGGCGACGTCCGATCCGGCGTCCGGCTCGGAGGAGCAGAACGCGGCGACCTTCACGTCGTTCGCGTCGCCGTACATGGGCGGGATCCAGGTGCCGACCTGTTCCTCGGTGCCGTTGGCGAGGACGGCGACGGCGGCCAGGGAGGTGCCGACGATGGAGAGCGCGATACCGGCGTCGCCCCAGAAGAGCTCTTCCATCGTCATCGGGATGCCGAGGCCGGTGGGGTCGAAGTACTGCTGGGCGTAGAAGTCCAGCGAGTACAGTCCGATCTTGGCGGCCTCCTGGATGATCGGCCAGGGGGTCTCCTCCCGCTCGTCCCATTCCGCGGCGGCCGGGCGCATCACATCGACCGCAAATCCGTGAATCCAGTCGCGGACCGCCTTCTGGTCGTCGTCGAGCTCGAACGAGAATTCCGGCATTACCCCTCCACCTGACTATTACCGTCGGTAACAAGAGTCTGTTACTCATGAGTAGACGATGTCAACTCCCGCGGCCGATCCACCCCCTCACCGGGGCCAGGGGTGTTACGTTTCGCAGGCGTTATGGAAGCACCAGGGGGCGGGAGACGACTTCATGGACACGGGTACCAGCCAGCGCGACGATCACCAGCAGGCTGCGCAGCGGCGGCGCAAGGAACTGCTTGAGGCGGCGGACCGAGTGGTGCTGCGGGACGGACCCGACGCCTCGATGAACGCCATCGCGGCGGAGGCGGGCATCACCAAACCCATCCTGTACCGCCACTTCGGCGACAAGAGCGGGCTCTACCGCGCCCTCGCCAAGCGCCACACCGACGCGCTGCTCGCCTCGCTGCGTGCCGCCCTGGACGCCCCCAACGACCGCCGGGAGCGCGTCGAGGCCACCTTGGACACCTATCTGGCGGCGATAGAGGCGCGCCCCCAGGTCTACCGCTTCCTGATGCACCCCGCCGAGGACGCCCCCCAGGCCGAGCAGGGCTTCGATGTCGGCCGCCACTCGGCTCCGGTGCTGCGGCGCCTCGGCGAGGAGCTGGCCAAGGTGATCGCCGACCGGCTCGAACTCGGCCCCGGCGGCACGGAGCTGGCCCGCGTCTGGGGACACGGGATCGTCGGCATGATGCACGCGGCGGGCGACTGGTGGCTGCGCGAGCGGCCCTGTTCCCGCGCCGAGTTGGTGCGGCACCTCACCGATCTGCTGTGGGGGCGGCTGACCACGATGGACGACCGCGTCGGCGCGCCCGGCTTCTGAGCGGGGACGTCGGAGGCCGCGGGTCCGGACCGGGCTGGGCCTACGCGACAGGGCCAGGGGCCTGGGGGGCGGGCGCGGGCCCGGGCGCCC
>NZ_JBSFMM010000151.1:0-27526 GCF_053599555.1 Streptomyces sp. NPDC000941 | reverse complement strand
TCTGACCTCAGAAGTCAATGCTTCCGGCGGCCTGAGTGCTCACCTGCTGGCGGCTACGGAACCAAGCATTCCCCGGCTCCGTAGCTCCCATTAGGCGGTCAGCTGTCGCTGCACCGCCTGGGCGTCGATCAGATAGTTCATCTCGCAGAAACGCCCGTCACGGACCTTATGGAAGGCGTACTCGGCATACTCGACCGTGGCGCCGGTGGGAGGCACGCCGAACCACTCCTTCGCGGGTGTGCCCTTGTTGAACAGACGGGCCGCCACTCGATCACCGTCGATGGCGAGGTCCATGACCCGCCAGGTGAAGTCTGGGACCGCATCGGTGTGGTCCTGCTGGTCCGCGATGACGTCATCCCGGGTGACCGGGCGGCCGTTCATGATGAGTTCGTCGTGAATGAATTCGGTCATGCGGTGAAACTCGTGAGCGTTGAGCGCGTCGATGTAGCGCTGGAAGAAGTCGCGCAGTTCGGCGTCGGACATGATTGCCTCTCAGTGCCACGGATCGTGGTGTATTCGAATGGTGCCGGTCAGGCGCCAGTTATCCGCTTCGCCGCGTGCCACCCGGCGGTCCGGTCAGATCTGGTTCATTCCGCCGTCGACGTAGAGATTGGCGCCGTAGACGAAGCTGCTGTCCGACGAGGCGAGGAAGGTCACTGCGGCGGCGATCTCGTCGGGGTCAGCGACCCGCTTGGGGGGCAGGCCGGCCGCGACGGCCTCCATCATCTCCCCGGCGCGATCGCCGAAAGCGGCGTCCCACATCGGGGTGTTCACCGGGCCCGGCGAGATCGCGTTGACCCGGACGCCCCGGCCGCCGAGCTCGTCGGCCCAGGCGCGGGCGTATGCCCGCACGGCCGCCTTCGACGCTCCATAGGCGCTCATACCGCCCGCGCCTCCCTCGGCGGCGGTGGAGGCGGTGAGGACCACCGAGGCGCCGTCGTTGAGCAGCGGGAGAGCCTTCTGCACAGTGAGGAAGGTGCCCTTGACGTTGATGTCGAAGATTGCGTCATGCATGTCCTCGGTGAGCTCGTCCAACGTCGCGATGTGGTTGATGCCCGCGTTGGCGAACAGCACGTCCAGGCCCTGCCCGTGCTCCCGCACGCGCTGGTACAGGCGGTCCACGTCGGCCGCGACGCTGACGTCACCGGGCACAGCGGTGGCGTTGCCGATGGCGGCGGCGGCCTTCTCCAGCTCGGTTTCGCGCCGGCCGGTGATGAACACGTGCGCGCCCTCGGCCGCGAGTCGCTTCGCGGTCGCCAGGCCGATCCCGGCGTTGCCGCCGGTGACGACTGCGGTCTTACCCTCAAGCTGCCCCATGGTCATGACCTCCACAAACTTAAGTACCAATCGATACCGAATGAGACTGTAACACCTTCCGCACCGGCCAGTACAAAATAGATACGATGGATTGCGTGGAGACACGACAGAAGGGACCGAGCGGCCGGCCGAGAGGCTTCGACACCGGCCAAGCCCTTGAACACGCCATGCGGGTCTTCTGGGAACAGGGCTATGACGGAGCCAGCCTCACCGACCTGACCAACGCCATGGGCATCACCCGCACCGGCATGTACGCGGCCTTCGGCAACAAGGAGGACCTGCTCCGCAAGGCCTTGGAGCGCTACGCCGAGGGCCCCGCCTCGTACGCAGCGTGCGCCTTGAAGGAGCCGACCGCCCGCCAGGTGGCCACCGCGTTCCTCAACGGCTCCGTCCGGGCCACCACCCGCCCCGGCTGCCCCACCGGATGCCTCGGCGTCCAAGGGTCCCTCGCCGCCGGCACCAGCCAGGGGCCCGACTCAGCCGAGCCGCTGAGCCGGCACTGCCCGCTTCGCCGGCTCGGGCAGTGACGGCGCCTCGGTCCACACCCGCCGGGCGGCGCCGGAGTCAGATCCCGGGTCCGTAACCGGGGTTCGGCTGCCGGCGAGGGGTCCACCACTCGGTGAGCCCCCACACCCCGAGCGCGAGCGCGGCCACGGCTGCGAGTGCCGCGACCCAGGGACGGCGCACCCATCGCGTGGTCAGCGTCCAGACGAAGAGCGGAACCAGCGCGCCGCCGAGCACAATGAGCGGCAGATCGACGTAGAGCACGCTCAGATCGCGGGCATGGCCCTCGAACCCGCCGTCGATACTGATCGCGGCCCGCGGTGCCCAGACAAGCGGCGCGGTCGCCGCACCCAGGCCGGCGAGAAGGCATCCGGCGGCACCGCTGGTCTTCGGGCTCGTGCCCGTGGTCCGTCCCGCGATCTTTCCGCTCATGCCTGCGACAGACGCGATGGCACGGCACGCGGTTCCGGGGCTCACACAAGGTCACCGGCAGGCCCGCTGAAGCTGGGAACCGGAGACAGCTGATGTCGCGAGCTCACCAGTACCAAGGCGTCCGCCGCGCCGCCCGCAATCGTCCGCCCGTCAGACCGATGGATCCCAGACGCGTACGACGCCACCTCGGCCCGCCGTCAGCACCACACGGCGGCCATCCATCGGCGTGATCGCCACGCTCCAGACCTCGCCCTCATCTCCGGCCAGTGGCGCCCCGATCTGCCGCCCCTCGGCGAGGTCCCAGACCCGGGCGGTCCCGTCGTCGCTACCGGTCACCGCGAGCGTACGAGCTCCGACCACGGCGGCGGCCAAGGCGGACACGCGCTCCGTGTGACCGGTCAGGAAGTGACCGACCGGCTCGCCGCCGACCGCGTCCCAGATCCGCAGCTCGCTCTCGCCGGAATCGGTTATCGCCAGCACCACGGGACGGCCATCGACCTCGGACAGGGCAACGGCGTGGACCAGTCCGTCGACGGACCACTTGTGGACCAGCTCGTCGGACTCCAGATCCGACAACAGAACTTCACTGCCACCACCCGACACCACAACCGGACGCCCACGAACCTGCCCCACCACGAGGTCCCTCATGTCGTCGGAGTGGCCGGGCAGCTCCCGCGGCTCCTGCTCCTCCGCGTCCTCGTCATCGGTCGGCCCCCATGCCTCGACCTCGGGATCCGCCGGATCCCACACCCACACCTCGGGGGTGGGCCCGCCGGCCACGAGGGTGATGCGCCCGTCGACCGCGACCACGCCCAGGGCGTGAACGCAGCTGCGGAACTCCGGCGGGGCATCGAGCAGTTCGCCGCTCATCACATCCCACAGACCCGGCCCCTGGTGCTGCCCGCCCGCGGCGAACAGCACCCGCCCATCGACGACGGTCACGTCCATATGCTCGAAGTCCGGGTACACGGGAATTCCGTACGACCCGTTGTCGAAATCGTCCAGTGGCCGCTCCAGCCACTCATCCCCGACCAGGTCCCACGTCCACACGTCGTTACGACTGGCGCACACCACCCACGGCCGTCCATTCACCTCGGCCACAGCAAAGTCGTCGATATTTCCTTCGGACGGAATCCTGCTGCTCTTGATCAGCCGAGGGTCGGTCATGTCGGCCATCCTAGACTGGCTGCCATGTCGCCCAAGAGCTTCTACGAGTTGGTCTTCAGCGTGGCCCCCGGAGCCGCCCGTAAGGACGCCCATTACGTCGTCGGCAGCCTTGACGAGGTCAAACGCGCTCTGAATTCCGAGCTGTCCGCCAGCGCCAATGTCTACTTGCTGTGCTGGCACAGCACGAAATTGGCGTTGAATGTGTACGAGCGGGGCGAATGCCTCCACTCGATCAACCTCCACCCATACATCACCGTCTCAGTCGACGGATATCCGGACATCACCTTTCTTGAATCGGGCAAGCCAGTCGGCTATGAAGTCGGCGCGGATGACCCGTACAAGGTGGAAACGGAACTTTCCGACGGAATGTTCTCCGGAGAGCTCGACGACGCGATCGAGGTCACGGTCGACTGGGCGAGCGTCGCGGCCCCCTCGCTGGTCGGCGAGATCGCCGCGGACGGCGACTACGTGAAGCTCGTCGATCACCCATCAGACGACGGCGACGGCGACGACGACGAGGGTTATGAGGATGACGAGGACTTCGACGAGGACGACTTCGACGAGGATGAACTTGAGGACGAGTTCATCGAGCGAGGCTATGTCCCGTACGGTTTCAGCGACTTCGAGGAGTGAGACCGCCCCGCCCCGGCCAAGATGGCGATCATGAGCGTGTTCGTCGAGGATCCCGCGCGGCTCGGTGCGGAACGGCTGTCCGACGGGCGGTCGCTGGGGCAGGGTCTTTGAAGAAGCTCCCACGGCGCGCGGCCGGCGAGGGTTCGCACCGTGCGGGTGAGGTGTGCCTGGTCGGCGAAGCCCGCGAAAGCAGCCGCGGCGGCCGCGGACTCGGCCGGTAGTTCGGTCATGGCGGTGCGCAGCATGGCCCACAGGCGTAGCCGCGGGAGCGGGATACCCACCCAGTCGCGGACGAGGGTGCGCAACCGCGGCTGGGAGAGCCCGACCTGGGCGGCGACCACGCCGATCGTGGCGGTGGACCCGGGGCGGGTGATCTCCCGCACCGCGTGGGCGACCCTGGAATCGAGCGAGGCGCCCGCTCCGGCAAGGGTCGCGAACTCGGCACGGGCCGCGTCCAGGTCGGCGCCGGGGCCGGGATGGTCGAGGGCCGCGAGTACGCGGTGGGTCTCGGTCTCGTTCAGGCGGGTCGGGCCGGTGCCGAGCGCCAGCTCCCACGGGTCCAGGAAGAGGGCGACGTAGGCCGACGAGACGGCGCAGGTGTGTGCCAACTGCGGCGGCACGATCACGCCGACCGCGGTGACGGTGCGGAGCACGGTGACCGTCCGCCGGATCGTCAGCGCCTCCTGCCCCGGCGGGCTTACCGACCTGCTCGGCGCCGCCCCTGCCAGGCCCGACCCCCTGGCCGTGGACGGCAGGTACGCCCGCGGCTCGCGCAGCGGCGGCGGCCTTGACGTCCGGCACGACCTCGCCCAGGTGGCAGATCTGGTCACCGGTTCAGCGTCACAGGGTGCGAACTTGTTGCTGCACGCTGTTCCAACACGTGGGACACAGCGTTTCGGAGGGCGGTGTCGGGCTCCGCCATGAACCGCGTGCGCAGTGCCACAATTTCGGGGCCTGCGCTCTCAGGCGATCCGGCGTTGAACGGCGGCGCCGGGTCATACTCCATGACGAGCTGTGCAAACCTTGCGACCTTCTCGCCCACCCCCCGGCGGGTTCGGGCCGGGCGGCGGCCCGCTGGACGTGGCGGGCGCGGAGGCCCGGGCGGCCTGGGCGCCAGCACGCTCGGGATCCTTGTTCCGCTGACGCGCGCGCAGGAGCGGGCGAAGCTGTTCTCCGCCGTCTACGTCGTGGCCTATCTCGCCTATGGCATCCCTACCATCGTGGCCGGCTTCCTCAGTGACGCCATCGGTTTGGTGCCCGCGGCAATCGTCTACGCCGCCGCAACAGTCGCCGTAACAGCCGCTGGACTGATCGTCTCGCTCTCCCGGACGGGATCGATGTCGAGGGACGCTCTGCCCGGCGGCACGCAAGAAGCACGAGCGCACGACGTGCGAACGCCCACATCAAGCGCGGCCTAGTGCAGCGCCGCATTGTCGGCGGAGAGCAGACCGAGCCATGCCAGGCGCTCTTCAGGCGCGCCAAGCCTGTTACGGTACTGAGTACCATTTGGAACTTGATGCCAGGGAGTCTGTCATGGACAGCCGGACCATCGTGTTGACCGGCGTGACCCGCGGTTTCGGCCGTGAGTCCGTCGAGTTGCTGATCCGGGAACGGCCGCAGGACCACTACGTCGTGCTGGCTCGCCGCGGCGGCGAACGCCTCGCTGCGGAACTCACCCAGGCCACCGGTGCTTCCGCGGTCACAGGCGTGGACTGTGACCTCGCTTCGCTCGCCGAGATCAGGCGGGCGGCGGAGGAGATTCTGCGTGGGCTCGATACCGGGTACCTGCCGCCGCTCGGCGGCTATCTCGGCAACGCCGGCCTGACGGTCACGACGTCCGAGAAGCGCACCACGGACGGGTACGAGATGACCTTCGGGGTCAATGTGCTGTCCCACTATCTGCTCGTCAGGGAGCTGCTGCCCCGGTTTACCGGTCCGGGCTGGATCGTGCTCACCTCGAGCGACTGCCACTTCGGGCAGTTCCGCTATACGCTCGGCGCCACGCCGGCGCCGCGCTGGGAGACACCGGGCCGACTGGCCACGCCTCGTGCCGGTGGCGCGCGGGAGGCCGGGCGGGCGTACGCGACCAGCAAACTCGGCGTCATTTACCTGACCCACGCGCTGGCCCGCCGCCTGCCCGAGAGCGTCGGCGTCTACTCCTACAACCCGGCGCTCGTCGCGGGCACCGATTTCTTCCGCCACGCCCCGGGGCCCGTGCGGGGCGTGCTCAACGGATTCTTCCAGCTTCAGCGATTCCTCGGCCGGGGCATGACGCCGCAGCAGGCGGGCGCCCGGCTCGCTGAGACGATCCTGACCGGGCTGACCGCCCGGACCGGGTCCTACCTCGATCGCGGCCGCAACGTCCCGTCGTCGCCAGAGTCGCACGACGAGGCCCGCGAGGAGGAGCTGTGGCGCGAGGCCGGCCGCCTCGTCGACGCTGACCGCCGGGCGGGACGGGCGGATATCCTGGCCGAATGAGCGCGAACAACGTTCCGGTGGAGTCATTGCGGGACCGCAAACGCCGCCAGACCCGGGAACGGATCATCGAGACGGCCTTCGCGCTCTTCATGGAGCGGGGGTTCGATGTCGTCACCGTGGACGAGATCGCCCAGCGGGCCGAGATCGGCCGCACCACCTTCTTCCGCTACTTCGGCGACAAGCAGGAAGTCGTCTTCTCCACCGAGGACGACTTCCTGCGCGCGCTCACCGCGGCCATGCGCGATGCGCCCACCGAGCCGCTCCAGGATCTCGCGCAGGCACTGGCCACATCTCGGCGGCTGCTGCTCGTGATCTGCACCGAGGCCGCCCGCAACCCCGGCCACTACGCGGTTTACCACCGTCTGGTCAAGCAGCACCCCGAGCTCGAAGACCGCCACACCCGCAAGACCCGGCATTACGCCGACCTCCTCGAGAAACACCTGATCGACCACGGCACCCCGCCGGCCACCGCCGTCCTCGCCGCCCAGTTGACCGTCGCCTGCTACCAGGCGGCGTGGCGCCTCGGCAGCCACGACGCGACGGCGGTGCTCCGCGAGGTGAATGACGCCTTCGACCTCCTGCTGGGCGCCACCGCCGCATAACCGGCGGACTGGCCTTCGCTCGGCCGGGACATGCGCAACCTCGCGATCCGCGTGTTTCGACCTGGCCCGGACATCGGCGGCGCGGTGCTGTGGACCCACACCGAACCCGTGCTCACCTCCCTCCTGCGGAAGGCCGCGGCCAACCGGTAGCCGACCACCCCCGGCCGCCTATGCCTCGCACCTTCGCGGCCTCGCGCCTAGGCTGTCGCCGGAGGCGATGGCTACCGGTCGGTAGCCAATACGGCGACAGACGGCGACAGACCGCGAAGGAGCGCGAGATGAAGGGCTGGACCGCGAGCGACATCCCCGACCAGACCGGCCGCACCGCCGTGGTGACCGGCGCCAACAGCGGCATCGGCTACATCACCGCCCGCGAGCTCGCCCGCCACGGCGCCCAGGTGGTGCTGGCCTGCCGCAGCGAGGCCCGCGGGGCCGAGGCCGCGGAGCGGATCCGGGCGCAGGCCCCGGGCGCGGATGTACGGATCGCGCCGCTGGACCTGGCGGACCTGAAGTCCGTACGGGCCTTCGCGGCCGAGCACAAGGGCGACCGGCTCGACCTGCTGATCAACAACGCGGGCGTGATGGCCCTCCCCTACCGCAGAACCGCCGACGGCTTCGAGATGCAGTTCGGCGTCAACCACCTGGGGCACTTCGCGCTGACCGGCCTGCTGCTGCCGAAGCTGCTGGAGGCGGGCCCGGGGGCGCGGGTCGTCAGCGTCTCCAGCTTTATGCACATGCTGGGGACGGTCGACCCGCGCGACCTCAACATGGAGCGGAAATACGGGCGTTGGACCGCCTATGCCCGCTCCAAGACCGCCAACCTCCTCTTCGTCCACGAGCTCTCCCGCCGCCTGCGCGCCGCCGACACCCGGCTCACCGCCGCCGCGGCCCACCCCGGCTACGCCTCCACCAACCTCCAGACCGCCGCCTCCAAGATGGAGGGCCGCCGCGGCACCCAGCGCTTCATGGAAATCGGCAACCGCTTCTTCGCCCAATCCCCCGACAACGGCGCCCTCCCCACCCTCTACGCCGCCACCGCCCCCGACGTGCACCAGGACGACTTCTTCGGCCCACCCTTCGGCATGTGGCGCGGCACCCCCACCCGCTCGGCCCGCGCCAAGTGGACACGGGACGACAAGGCGGGGCGGGGGCTGTGGGCGGCGTCGGAGCGGCTGACGGGCGTACGGTACGACGCGCTCGCGGACTGACTGCTTACGTTCAGCCTCGCCGTATCCGAGCCGTATCCGGACTACTCCGCGGCGCGGCGCCGCTCCTCGATGCGGTTGAGCACGGCGCGCAGCGCCAGCTCGTAGCCGAAGACGCCGTGGCCGCACAGGTACCCCTGGCTCACCGCCGCCGTCACCGACGTATGCCGGAACGGCTCGCGGGCGTGCACATTGGAGATGTGGACCTCGATACAGGGCACGCCAAGACCCGCCACGGCGTCCACCGCATCGCGCAGCGCGTAGCTGTAGTGCGCGTACGCGCCGGGGTTGAAGATGATGCCGTCGTCGTGGCGGGCCTGGTGGACGAGGTCGATGAGCACGCCCTCGCTGTTGCTCTGCGCACACCGCACCTCGACGCCCAACTCCTGCCCCAGCGCCGTCGTACGCTCCTCGATCTGCTCCAGCGTGGTGGCCCCGTACATGGCGGGGTCGCGCTCGCCGAGGAGGTTGAGGTTGGGGCCGTGCAGCAGCAGGACGCGGGGACGGTGGGCGGTCACAGTCACCCGGCCATCGTAGCTCCGTGGGCCGTTCGCACTCCGGCTCTGGTCCGCGCAGCGGCGCGTAGGGCGACCTACGCCCGCAGCTCCTCCGCCGCGTCCGCGACCCGCGCGATCAGCCGCAGCAGCGTCTCCCGCTCCCCCTCGTCCAGCGGTGCGAGGAAGACCCGGTTCATCCGCGCCGTACGCGTCACCAGCTTGCGGTGGACACGTACACCGTCGTCCGTCAGCTTGAGCACATTGCGGCGCCCGTCGCGCGGGTCGCGCACCCGCTCGACCAGCCCGCGCCGGGCCAGCCGGGCCACGACGTCGGCGATGGTGGAGCGGTCGAGGTGGACGTGTTCGCTGAGGGTGCGCTGGTCGATGTCGGGCCTCTCGACGAGCGCGTTGAGCACCGCGAACTGCGGCGAGGTCGTCTCCTCCGAGACCATCGCGCCCCACAGCAGGGAGTGCGCCTGCTGCAGCCGGCGGGCCAGGTGCCCGGGGTGAGTGCTCAGATCGACCGCGCCCATGCCCCGCCGCCCTCTTCCCTCGCGCATTTCATTCGTACACTGAGCAATTCTGCCCTGCGGAAGCACACCTGTCGAGCACAGCCTTTTCTTCCTAGACTGTATTGACCGAGCCCCCCGATCGATGACAGCGTTCTGGGCAGACAAAAATAATCAGTACACTGAGCATCTGCCGGAGTGACGATGGCCGACATCCGAAGCCTGCACGACGCCGTGGCGGACCTTGTCCACGATGGGGACACCCTCGCGCTGGAGGGCTTCACCCACCTCATCCCGTACGCCGCCGCGCACGAGATCATCCGTCAGGGCATCACCGACCTCACCCTCGCCCGGATGACCCCCGACGTCATCTACGACCAGCTGATCGGCGCCGGACTGGTGCGCAAGCTGATCTTCTCCTGGGGCGGCAACCCCGGCGTCGGCTCGCTGCACCGCTTCCGCGACGCCGTGGAGAGAGGCTGGCCGCGCCCCCTGGAGCTGGACGAGCACAGCCACGCGGGCATGGCCAACCGCTATGTGGCGGGCGCGTCCAAGCTGCCGTTCGCCGTGTTGCGCGGCTACCGGGGAAGTGACATCCCGACCCGTACGGAGACGGTCGCCACTGTCGTATGCCCCTTCACCGGCGAGGAGCTGGCCGCGGTCGCGGCCCTCAACCCGGACGTCACCGTCATCCACGCCCAGCAGGCCGACCGGGACGGGAACGTCCAGCTGTGGGGGCTGACCGGCGTGCAGAAGGAGGCGGCGCTCGCGGCCGACCGGGTCCTGGTGACCGTGGAGGAGATCGTCGACACGCTGGAGCCGCGGCCGGGCGCGGTCGTCCTGCCGACCTGGGTCATCGACGCGGTGGCGGAGGTCCCCGGCGGCGCCCACCCTTCGTACGCCTCCGGCTACTCCGTCCGGGACAACGCCTTCTACCAGGCATGGGACCCGATCGCCCGCGACCGTGAGGCGTTCACACGATGGATCGAGGAGCACGTGCGGAACGAACAGAGCGGCGCGAAGGCTGCCGTGCGATGACCGACAACGCCACGCGCGCCGGCTTCACCCGCGACGAGCTGATGGAGGTCAACGCCGCCCGCGCGCTCGCCGGCGCCAGGACCTGCTTCGTCGGCATCGGCCTGCCCAGCACCGCCGCCAACCTCGCCCGCGCCACCGTCAACCCGGCCCTCGTCCTGATCTACGAGTCGGGGACGATCGGCTCCAAGCCGACCCGGCTGCCGCTGTCCATCGGCGACGGCGAGCTCGCGGAGACCGCGGACGCCGTGGTGCCGGTGCCGGAGATGTTCAACTACTGGCTGCAGGGCGGCCGGATCGACGTCGGCTTCCTGGGCGCGGCGCAGGTCGACCGCTACGCCAACATCAACACCACGGTCGTGAACCGCGGCCCGGACAAGCCGGAGGGGCGGCTGCCGGGCGCGGGCGGCGCCCCCGAGATCGCGTCGAACTGCGGCAAAGTGCTGATGGTGCTGCGCCACTCCCCCCGCAACTTCGTCCCCAAGCTCGACTTCGTGACCACCCTCGGCCACGGCGCCGGCCCCGGCGACCGCAAGAAGCTCGGCATGCCCGGTGCGGGCCCGGTCGCCGTCATCACCGACCTCGGTGTGCTGCGCCCCGACCCGGCGACGGCGGAGCTGGTGCTGACCGAGCTGCACCCGGGGGTATCTGTCGAGCAGGTACGGGCCGCCACGGGCTGGGAGCTGCGGGTGAGCGACGGACTCGGGGCGACCGAGCCGCCGACGCCGCGGGAGCTGGCCGCGCTGCGCGCCCTCAAGAACGCCGGAAAGGACGCTTGACACAGATGAGCAACGGCACTCTGCGCGAGGTCTACATCGTCGACGCCGTCCGCACGCCCGTCGGCAAGTACGGCGGCGCGCTCGCTGGCGTACGCCCCGACGACCTGGCCGCCCATGTCGTACGCGCCCTCCTCGCCCGCACCCCCGCCCTCGACCCGGCCCGCATCGACGACGTCTGCTTCGGCAACGCCAACGGCGCGGGCGAGGACAACCGCGATGTGGCCCGGATGGCCGTCCTGCTGGCGGGGCTCCCCGTCAGCGTGCCCGGCGCGACCGTCAACCGGCTGTGCGCCTCCGGGCTGGAGGCCGTGCTGCAGGCCGCCCGCGCCATCGCCGTCGGCGATGCGCATATCGCGCTGGCCGGGGGCGTGGAGTCGATGAGCCGCGCTCCCTGGGTGCTGCCCAAGCCGGAGCGGGCCTTCCCGGCCGGGCACCAGCAGCTGTACTCCACCACCCTCGGCTGGCGCATGACCAACCCCGATATGCCGCCCGAGTGGACCGTCGCCCTCGGCGAGGGCGCCGAGCTGATCGCCGACAAGCACGGCATCGGCCGCGAGGCGCAGGACGCGTACGCGCTCACCAGCCACCAGAAGGCGGTACGGGCGTGGAAGGAAGGGGCGTACGACGCGGAGGTCGTGCCGTACGAGGGCGTGGACCTGCACCGGGACGAGACCATCCGCGACACCACATCGCTGGAGTCCCTGGCCAAGCTGAAGCCCGCCTTCCGTAAGGACGGCGGTACGGTCACGGCAGGCAACTCCTCGCCGCTCAACGACGGCGCGGCCGCGCTGCTGCTCGTCGACGAGGAGGGGCTGCGGGCCACCGGGCGCGAGCCGCTGGCCCGGATCGGCGCGTCCGCCGTCACCGGCATCGAGCCGCAGTACTTCGGCCTCGGGCCGGTCGAGGCCGTGAACCGCGCGCTCGCCAAGGCCGGCCGTACCTTCGCCGACCTGACCACGCTGGAGCTCAACGAGGCGTTCGCCGCGCAGGTGCTGGGCTGCCTCGCCGAATGGCCGGACCTGGACCCCGCCCTCGTCAACCCGCGCGGCGGCGCCATCGCCATCGGCCACCCCCTCGGCGCCTCCGGCGCCCGGCTCGCCGGGGCCGTCGCCCACCAGCTCGCGGCGGCGGGCTCCGGGGTGGGGCTGGCCACGTTGTGCATCGGCGTCGGGCAGGGCCTCGCGCTCGTACTCGAAAGGTAAAGGTAACGGTGGATCAGATGCCCAGCCAGATACCTCAGGTGCCCCTTACCCAGTCCGACATCGACGGCGAACTGGCCGCGCTCCAGGAGGGGTACGGCAAGGCCCGCGCCGACGGGGTGCCCGCCGCCCACCACCCGCCGCGCGACTTCCCGCCGTACCGCAGCAGCCTGCTGCGCCACCCCAGTCAGCCGCTCGTCACCGTCCAGGGCAACCCTGAGACCGTCGAGCTGCACACGCCGGTTTTCGGCCGGACCGACATCACCGCGACCGACAACGACCTCACCGTCCAGCACCAGGGCGAACCCCTCGGCGAGCGCATCACCGTCTCCGGGCGGCTCCTCGACAGCCGGGGCCGCCCGGTGCGCGGACAGCTCATCGAGCTGTGGCAGGCCAACGCGTCCGGCCGCTACGCCCATCTGCGCGACCAGCACCCCGCCCCGCTCGACCCCAACTTCACCGGCGTCGGCCGCACCCTCACCGGCGACGACGGGAGCTACACCTTCACCACGATCAAGCCGGGCGCGTATCCATGGCGCAACCACGTCAACGCCTGGCGCCCAGCGCACCTCCACTTCTCCCTCTTCGGGGCGGCGTTCACCCAGCGACTGATCACCCAGATGTACTTCCCCGGCGATCCGCTCTTCGGCTACGACCCGATCCTCCAGTCGGTCGCCGACGAGCGGGCGCGGCAGCGGCTGGTCGCGACGTACGACCACACGCTGTCCCAGCCCGAATGGTCGCTCGGCTACCGCTGGGACATCGTCCTGGACGGGCCGTCCGCCACCTGGATCGAGGAAGGCCGCTGATGCCGACTCAACCGTCCTTGTCGCCCACTCCTTCGCACACCGTCGGTCCCTTCTACGGCTACGCGCTGCCCTTCACCGGCGGCGGCGACATGGCTCCGGCGGGGCGCGCGGACGCGATCACCCTGCACGGATACGTCTACGACGGCGTGGGCGCCCCCGTCCCCGACGCCCTGATCGAACTCTGGCAGGCGGGCCCCGACGGCTCCCTGTCCGGCGCCCCCGGCTCGATCCGCCGCGACCCGGTGACCGGTGGCTACGCCGGACGCAACGGAGTGGATTTCACCGGCTTCGGCCGGATCCCCACGGACGCCGACGGCCACTGGACCGCCCGCACCCTCCCCCCGGGCGCCCCCTCCCCGGCCCCCTACATCAGCGTCTGCGTCCACGCCCGCGGCCTGCTGCACCACCTCTTCACCCGCGTCTACCTCCCCGAGAACGCCACCGCCAACGCCGCCGACCCCCTCCTCGCCTCGCTCCCCCCGGCCCGCCGCGAGACCCTGGTGGCCACGGCCGGGCCGCAGCCGGGGACGTACCGCTTCGACATCCGCCTCCAGGGCGAGGGGGAGACGGTCTTCCTTGAGTTCCGCTAAGAGCCATCCCGTAAGTCTTCGGGGGATGGTCCGGTATGCGGTCGCAGCGCTCCGGCGTGGTCCTTGGGCCGCTCGTTCGCGGGTCGGGTCTCGCCCCCATAGCCTTCGGCATGGGAGGTACCCCCGGGGTTGCCGCGGCGCATGTCCGGAATCTGCCGAGCAGAGGCGCGCCACCAGGCTGGATGCGTGGTCGGCGAGCTGCCACGTGACTCGCGGCCCGAAGGCGCGGAGTCTCGCCGTGGTTGACTCGACGGGGCTTCTTGCAGCCCACCATGAGAGCGACGACAATCCGATGAAGTCACGGCCTTCTTCAGACTGCCCGGAAACCACTTACGGGACAGGTCTTAGCTCCCAGGACGCGGCCGCATTCGCGGACGACAGCGGGCTGCTGTCACCGGTGCGGGTCGGGGCGGGCGTCGAGGAGGCCACCGGGGATGTCGCCTTCCTCCAGGCCATGCTGGACGCGGAGGCCGCTCTCACCCGGGCACAGTCCGCGCTCGGGCAGGCGCCCGGCGCGGCGGCGATGGCGGTGGCGGACGTGGCGCGAGCCGAGCTGTACGACGTGCGGGACCTCGCCGTACGCGCCCGCGCCGGGGGCAACCCGGTCATCCCGCTGGTCGCCGACTTGACGGCGGCGGTGGCCCGTACGGACCGGGAGGCGGCCGCGTACGTCCATCGCGGCGCGACCAGCCAGGACGTCCTGGACACCGCCACGATGCTGGTCACCGCCCGCACCCTGCCGCTGATCCTGGCCGACCTCGGGCGTACGGCCACGGCCCTCGGGCGTCTCGCGGCCACCCACCGCGACACCCCCATGCCCGCCCGCACCCTGACCCAACACGCCGTACCCACCACCTTCGGCCTGAAGGCGGCAGGCTGGCGCGCCCTGACCCTGGACGCCCACGACCGCCTCGCCGCGATCCGGCTGCCCGCCCAACTGGGCGGCGCGGCCGGTACGTTGGCGGCTTTCGGCACGCCGGCGGAGGGCGCAGCCGGGGCGGGCAATGGCCTCGGCCTTCAGCTCGTGGCACGGTTCGCAGCCGAGCTGGGGCTCGCCGAGCCCGCGCTGCCCTGGCATACGCTGCGTACGCCCGTGGCCGATCTCGGGGCCGCGCTCGCCTTCGCCGTTGGTGCGCTGGGCAAGGTCGCGGCGGATGTCCTGGTGCTGTCCCGGACGGAGATCGGGGAGGTCGCCGAGGGCAGCGGGGGCGGGTCGTCCGCGATGCCGCACAAGAGCAACCCTGTGCGCGCCACGCTCATCGCCGCCGCCGCGCGGCAGACGCCCGGGCTCGCCGCCACGCTTCTGGGCTCGCTCGTCGCTGAGGACGAGCGGCCCGCCGGGGCGTGGCACGCCGAGTGGCAGCC
The DNA here is from genome assembly GCF_053599555.1 of Streptomyces sp. NPDC000941. Lineage (NCBI taxonomy): Bacteria > Bacillati > Actinomycetota > Actinomycetes > Kitasatosporales > Streptomycetaceae > Streptomyces > Streptomyces sp. NPDC000941. Next base: position 12,405 of record NZ_JBSFMM010000151.1, on the reverse strand, counting down.
GCTGCGCGAGCTGCTGCGGCTGGCGGGCGGGGCCGCGCGGGAGGCGGCCGAGCTGGCGGAGGGCCTGCGGGTGTTCCCCCGCCGGATGGGCGAACACCTCGCGCTCACCGACGGTCTCATCGTCAGCGAGCGGATCGCCGCCACGCTCGCACCCCTCGTCGGCCGCTCCCGTGCGAAGGAGTTGCTGACGGCGGCGTCCCGGCGGGCCGGGGAGGAGGGCGTCGGGCTGACGGCGGCACTGGCCGAGGCGCTGGCGGAGGTGCCGGGGCTCGCGGGCGTGCTCTCCGGGGCGCGGCTGCGGGACTTGACTGATCCGGCCCGCTACACCGGCTCCGCCGCCGCTCTCGTCGACCGGGCGCTCCGCCGCGCAAACCCCGACGATCACAGCGCCCCCGGTCCCCCGCGACCTGGCGACGCGTAGGCCGTGTCCGGCGGCCACGCGGCGGAGCCGCACATCGGTGCTGTTCCCCACCCCGCCCCTGCCCCGTGGCCGCCGGACACGAGCCAGCCCTTTCCGCACCCTCGCCCGCCCGGAGCGCCGACCATGACCACCGACCTCCCCCACCACCTCCTCGACGGCCCCGCCACCGCCCCGCCTCTCATCCTCGGCCCGTCCATCGGCACCTCCCTCGCCGTCTGGGAGCCCCAACTGCCCGCCCTCGCCCGTACGCACCGCGTGCTGCGCTGGGATCTGCCCGGGCACGGCCGCTCCCCCGCCGGGCTGCTGCCCTCCGACGGCAGCGCCACCGTCGGCGGCCTCGCCGCCCTCGTGCTGCGGCTCGCCGACGCGCAGGGGTGGGAGCGGTTCGCGTACGCGGGGATCTCGATCGGCGGGGCGGTCGGGCTGTATCTGGCCACGCACCATCCGGAGCGGGTCGAATCACTCGCCGTGATCTGTTCCTCGGCCCGCTTCGGCGAGCCCGCGGCCTGGCACGAGCGGGCCGCGCTCGTACGGGCCGAGGGTACGGAGGCGATGGTCGCGAGCCGGCCGGGCACCTGGTTCTCGCACCGCTTCGCCGCCTCGCCCCGCGCCGTCGCACTGCTGGAGGACCTGCGGGCCTGCGACCGCGCGGGGTACGCGGCCTGCTGCGACGCCCTCGCCTCGTACGATCTGCGCTCCGCGCTGCCGTCCATCACGGGTGTGCCCACGCTGGTCGTCGCGGGCCGCGACGACCCCGCCACCCCGCCCGCGCACGCCCGCGAGATCGCGGACGCGGTGCCGGGGGCGAGTCTGCTGGAGGTGGCGGGGGCGGCGCATCTGGCCGGGGTGGAGCGGCCGGGGCCGGTTACGGCCGCGCTGCTCGCGCACTTCGCCGCAGGGGCGGCCACGGACACGGACTCCGACACGAACGCGAACGCGGACGCGGACCGGGACACCGGCGCGAACGCGAACACGAACGCGGACACGAACGCAGAAGTCAACGTCAGCGCCAACGACGACGCCTCCCACCGCGCCGCCGGATTCGCCGCCCGCCGCGCCGTCCTCGGCGACGCCCACGTCGACCGCGCGATCGCCCGTACGACCCCCTTCACCGCCCGCTTCCAGGACTTCATCACCCGCTACGCCTGGGGCGAGATCTGGGCCGGCGACGCACTGGACCGCCGTACCCGCAGCTGTATCACCCTCACCGCGCTCATCGCCCACGGCCACGACGCGGAGCTGGCCATACACATCCGGGCCGCCCTCACCAATGGCCTCACCCGTGAGGAGATCGGCGAGGTGCTGCTGCAGAGCGCGGTCTACTGCGGCGTTCCGGCGGCGAACTCCGCGTTCGCCACGGCCCAGCGGGTCTTTGACGAGATGGACGGCCCCGACGGTACGTCAAACGCCGCCCGGAGCAGCTGACATACCGCCGCAACAGCACTGTCGTAATACGCCCCCATGGTTGATCACTGGGTCGTACCGTGGTTGGTTGGCACGATCCGGTTACAGGGAGCGATGACGCGAGGGGGCGCAGCATGTCCATCAGCCGTAGACGACTGCTCGGCACTGGCGGGAGCCTGGCTCTGACGGGAGCGCTGGCCGCCGCGTGCGGCTCCAACACCGGGCGGGGGTCGGATGATTCGGACGGCAAGCCGGTCATCGAGCAGTGGTACCACCAGTACGGGGAGGACGGCACCGAGCGGGCGGTGAAGCGGTACGCCGCCGCGTACGGCAAGACCGGCAAGGCCAAGGTCGAGGTGCAGTGGCGGCCGGGGAACTACGACCAGCAGACGGCCGCCGCGCTGCTCACCTCGTCCGGCCCGGACGTCTTCGAGGCCAATGGCCCGACGCTGGATCAGATCCAGGGCGGCCAGGTGGTGGATCTGACCGACCTCCTCGACGGCGTCAAGGACGACTTCAACCAGGCGGTGCTGGCCCCCAAGACGTACGACGGCAGGATCTGGGGCATTCCGCAGGTCGTCGACATGCAGCTGCTCTACTACCGCAAGAGCCTGCTGAAGGACGCCGGCGTGGAGCCGCCGCAGACGCTCGACGCGCTGGTCGACGCGGCGAAGGAGCTCACGGACAAGAAGACCAAGGGGCTGTTCCTGGGCAATGACGGGGGCGCCGGGGTGCTCGGCGGCACCCCGCTGCAGGCTGCCGGGCTGCGACTGGTCACCGACGACGGCAAGGTCGGCTTCGACGATCCGGCCGCCGCCCGCGCGCTGGAGAAGATCCACCGGCTGTACGCGGACAAGTCGCTGCTGCTCGGCGCGCCCTCGGACTGGTCGGATCCGTCGGCGTTCATCCAGGGGCTCACGGCCATGCAGTGGTCGGGCCTGTGGGCGTTGCCGGCGGTCAAGAAGGCGCTGGGCGACGACTTCGGGGTGCTGCCGTTCCCGAAGGACGGGCCGGCGGGGAAGCCGTCGGTGCCGGTCGGGGCGTATGGCGCGGCGGTCAGCGCGAAGGCGAAGCACAAGGAGGAGGCGAAGGCCTTCGTGAAGTGGCTGTGGGTGGACAGGACGGAGTACCAGGAGGACTTCGCGCTGTCGTACGGCTTCCACATCCCGGCCCGGATCTCGCTCGCCAAGAAGGCCGACAAGCTGCGCGACGGCGTGGCCGGGGACGCCGTGCGCTACGCCACCGACCACGGCTTCGCCGAGCCGCTGCTGTGGACCCCGGCGAGCCGGACCGCGTACCAGGACGCGCTCAGCCGGATCATCAAGGACGGCGCGAGCGCGGATCAGGAGCTGCGGGACGTGGTGCGCAAGGTGGGTGCGGAGCTGCGGCGCGTGCAGAAGAAGAGCTGACGCCCGCGATGGCGCAGGACGCGCAGCAGCATACGCAGAACCCTCAGGCCACACCGGCCACGCTTTCGCGCACGCTTCAGGACAAGCCTGCGCGGGGTACATCGCACAGGCTGCTGGGCAAGCAGAACCGCACGCTGTGGTTCTGGGTCTTCGTCGGCCCGTTCGCGATCGGGCTCAGCCTGTTCACCTACGTACCGCTGGCGTGGAGCGTCTACCTCAGCTTCTTCGACGCGCACAACACCGTCTCGCCGACCGACTTCGTCGGCCTGGACAACTACACGGCGATGCTGCGGGACGACGCCTTCACCGACAGCCTCGTCACCTTCCTGGTCTTCACGGCCTTCATCGTCCCGGCCACCTACCTCCTCTCGCTCTCCCTCGCGCTGATGGTCAACCGGCTGCGCTGGGCGCAGGCGTTCTTCCGGTCGGTGTTCTTCCTCCCCGTGGCGTGCTCGTATGTCGTGGCGGCGCTGATCTGGAAGATGTCGATCTTCAACGGGGTGCGGTTCGGGCTGGCCAACACCGTGCTCGGCTGGTTCGGCGCGGATCAGATCGCCTGGCTGTCGACGACCGACCCGCCCTGGTACTGGCTGGTCATCGTGACCGTACGGCTATGGCTTCAGGCGGGCTTCTACATGGTGCTGTTCCTGGCCGGGCTGCAGCGCATCCCGCGCGGTCTGTACGAGGCGGCGGCGGTGGACGGGGCGCGGCCGGGGTGGCAGATCTTCCGGTACATCACCTTTCCGCAGCTGCGGGCGACGTCGATCGCGGTGACGCTGCTGCTGGTCATCAACGCGTTTCAGGCGTTCGACGAGTTCTACAACCTGCTCTCGGACTCGCGCGGCTATCCGCCGTATGCCCGACCGCCGCTGGTGTACCTGTACTACTTGGCACTGGGGCGGGAGCAGAACCTGGGGATGGGCAGCGCGGGCGCGGTGATCCTGGCGCTGATCATCGCGGTGGTGACGGTGGCTCAGGCCCGCTGGTTCAGGCTCGGCCGGAAGGAGGACTGACCGGAATGAGAGAACCTCTCGTACGCGTCGGCCGCGCGCTGCGGCTCGTCCTGCTGATCGCGCTGGCGCTGCTCTTTCTGATCCCCTTCTATCTGCTGGTGCGCAACGGGCTGTCGCGCGAGGAGGACATCACCTCCGCCGAGTGGACGTTCTTCCCGAGCGAGCTGCGCTGGTCCAACATCGGCGAGCTGTTCGACGACCCGAATGTGCCGATGGCGCACGCGCTGCTCAACTCCTCGCTCATCGCGGTGGCGACGACGCTGGGCACGCTGCTGCTGGCCTCCCTCGCGGGGTACGGCCTGGCCCGGATCCCGTACCGCTACGCGAACGTGGTCTTCTACTGGATCCTGGGCACACTCATGGTCCCGGCGGCCGTCACCTTCGTGCCGACCTTCGTCCTGGTGTCCTCGCTGGGCTGGGTGTCCACGCTGCGCGGGCTGGTGGTGCCGACGCTGTTCAGCGCGTTCGCGGCGTTCATCTTCCGCCAGTACTTCCTGGGGTTTCCCCGGGAGTTGGAGGACGCGGCGCGGGTGGACGGGCTCGGCTACTGGCGTACGTACTGGCGGGTCGTGGTGCCCAACTCCCGGCCGGTGTTCGCGGCCGTCGGCACGATCGTCTTCATCGGCGCCTGGAATGCGTTCCTGTGGCCGCTGGTCATCGGCCAGGACCGGGACGCGTGGACCGTGCAGGTCGCCCTGTCGACGTTCACCACCGCCCAGACGGTCAACATCCACGAGCTGTTCGTCGCGGCTGCCGTCTCGATTCTGCCGCTGCTGGTGGTCTTCCTCTTCCTGCAGCGCTACATCGTGGCCGGCGTGGAACGCTCAGGCATCGACGACTGAGGAGATTGAGGGGACTGAGCGGGCGCGCCGCCGCGCAGCAGGGCGGCGCCCAGCGGGGTCAGGGTGTGCAGTACGGCGCTGCCCCGGCGGAGGGTGAGCACCAGGCCGGCGTCGCGCAGCACGGTGGCGTGCTGGCTGGCGGAGGCGATCGACACGCCCACGCGGCGGGCGAGTTCGCTGGTGGTGCAGCCGCCGCCGACACCCTGCAGCACGGCGGAGCGGGTCTGTCCGACGAGCTTGCTCAGCGACTGGGCGGCCCCGCTGCCCGGGACACGGGCAGGGGCAGGCGCCGGCCGGGGGCGGGGGGCCGTGGTGGGGCGGGCCGGGGGGCTGAGTGGCACGTCTCCCGGGGCGTGTTCGACCGGGTAGACCAGCACGGGTCTGAGGTCGGCGTCGAAGAGGGTGACCGGGGTTCTTCGGCAGAAGAACGACGGCTGGAGCAGCAGCCCGCGCCCGCCGAGCTCCAGGTCGCGGTCGACCGGGTAGTCGACCTCCAGGACCGGCGGCCGCCAGCGCATCGTGGGCGGCAGGGACGCCAGCAGCCCGTCGGCTCCCCCGTCCAGCAGGGCGCGGCCCCGTACGGCGCGGTCGGCCTCGATACGGGCGTGCAGGCGCGGCCAGTACGGGGCGATGGCGGCGTGGTGGTAGGAGGTCAGCGCGGCGGTCAGCCGGTCGAGCGAGCGCCGCTCGCCCTGGCCGAGGTCGCGTATCCAGCCCGGGAGGCGGGCCGCGGCCGGGAGGCGGGAAATCTCGGTGTGCAGCCGGGTCTGCGAGGTGGCGCGCAGCGCTTCCATGCCGCTGTCGCAGCCCATTCCGCCCTCGGCCGGGGTGAGGAAGTCGGGGAAATATCCGCGTGAGGGAATGAGCGGCGCGAGCAGCCGCGCTTCGCCGTTCAACCTATTTCGCGCCAGTGAACGCCATTCTCCGTATACGGTGACGGCCCGGTGCTCCCGCAGCCGGTGGAAACTCAAAACGGTTTCCCACAGCGCGTCCGGGCGGATCGCCATCCGCAGCCGGGCCAGATCGAGCTCGCCGAAATGCACACGCAGCACCGGACCCCCACCAAGTGACACCCGTGATCGCCCCCCGACCACGGACGAGTATGCACGGTGCCACCGTCAGTGACCACGTCCTTTTGGCCAGAGTTGAAACGGGGCGCGGCAGGCCGCGCGGGGCCGGAATGCTGTTCCTCGTTGAAAAGCGCGGCCTCCGGGAAAGGCCACCGGGGGTACGTCCGCAATTCAACAGGCGGTGCTCACGACCGGATTTGCTCGTCCCCGTGGGGGGTGACGAGTGTGTTACGGCCGTCTGGGCACTTCTGTTGCCGCTTCAGCCGATGCGAGCGGCAACGGCTCCCGTGGGGGGAGTGAGAGGGGGCGGCCCCCGGCCAGGTGCCGCCCCCTCGCCCGCGGCGTGGTCCGTCCCTCCGCGGTCTCCGCCTGGTACCCGGCGGTCTCCGCCCGGTACCGCCCGGGGCTGGTCCCGAACTCCCGGCTGAAGGCGTGGGAGAGGGCGTACGGGGTGCCGTAGCCGACCCGGCGGGCGATGGTGGCCAGGGCATCCGGTGTGTCGCGGAGCTGCGTGGCGGCGAGGGTCAGCCGCCACCAGGTGAGGTACGCCATCGGGGGGCGGCCGACCAGGGCCGTGAACCGGCGGGCCAGGGTGGGGCGCGAGACGCCCGCCTCGGCGGCCAGGCGGTCGTTGGTCCACGGGGCGGAGGGGTCGGAGTGCAGCGCCCGTAGCGCGGCGGCTGCCACCGGATCGCCCAGAACACCCGGCCAGACTCCGGACGCGCCCTCGGCCATCCAGGAGCGGAGCACGTAAATCAGGAAGAGGTCGAGCAGGCTGGGGATCGCCATGCAGGAGCCGGGCTGCTGTCCTCCCAGCTCGCGGCCCAACAGGTCGATGACGGACCGGAGTTCTGGGTGGCAGCCGACGCGGTTGGGCAGATGGACGACCTCGGGCAGTTCCGCCATGAGCGGGTGTACACGACTGCGGTCGAGCCGGTACTTGCCGCACAGCATCGCGACCGCGCCCGCCGCCTCACCCGAAACGACCGCCGGCCGGCGCGGAACCGTCCCGTCCAGCCAACGCTCGAACGGCACCGCCCGCTCCACAACCCCCGCGTCCACGGGAGAGTCGGCGATCACATGCCCCGTGCCATGCGGCAGCAGCACCGCGTCACCCGTACCGAGCGAGACCGGAGCACCGCCGTCGGGCAGCAGCCAGCAGCCGCCCTCCAGTACGACATGGAAGCCCGCGCCGTCATACGGGGCGAGCCGGGTGCACCAACTGCCACTCACCCGCACCCGGCTGGAGGAGGGCTCCCCGAGGCGCACGGTCGAGATCGCATCGCTCACCACATCCATCGGGCCAGGGTATCGATGGACTCAAGGCTGAGCCGGATGCGTATCGGGTTGAGCTCAACGAGCATTGAGGAGATCAACCGCCCTTTCTAGATTCGAGAACATGAAGAGCGAGAGCGTGCAGAGCATCGTGCTGGGCGATGTCGAGGTCATCCGGGTCACCGAGTGGCAGGGGCCGTTCGCCCCCACCCGCGGCCTCGTCCCGGAAGCGGCCGCCGAGGTGTGGAAGGACAACGAGGAATGGCTGGCGCCGGACCACTGGGATCCGGACAGCGACAGGGCGGTGGTCGCCCTGCAGAGCTGGGTGCTGCGCAGCGGCGGGCGGACCGTCCTGATCGACACCGGGGTGGGCAACGGGCGGGAGCGGCCCAGTTCACCGCAGTTCCACCACTGGCGCGGTGACTTCCTCGACCGCCTGGCGCGCGCCGGGGTCCGCCCGCAGGATGTCGACGTCGTCGTCAACACCCATGTCCACGGCGATCACGTCGGCTGGAACACCAAGGAAGCCGAGGGGGAAGCCGACGGGGCATGGGTGCCGACCTTTCCCCATGCCCAGTACCTCATCCCCGCGGCCGACGACCACCACTTCGGCCCGGAGAACGCGTACGCGAACGGCCTGCGCGAAGACGACCGGCTGATCTACGAGGACAGCATCGCGCCCATCCACCGCGCCGGTCAGGCCGTCCTGTGGAACGGCTCCCACCGCATCGACCAGCACCTCACCCTGGAGTCCGCGCCGGGCCACACGCCCGGCTCATCGGTGCTGCGGCTCGCCTCCGGCAGCGACCGGGCGGTGTTCGTCGGCGATCTGCTGCACAGCCCGGTGCAGATTCTCCAGCCCTCCCTCAGCACCTGCTTCTGCCTCGACCCGGCGCAGGCGGTGGCCAGCCGCCGCCGGATCCTCGAACGCGCCGCCGACGAACGGGAGCTGGTCATCCCCGCGCACTTCGGCGGGGCGGGTGCCGTGGAGGTCCGGCGGGAGGGTGACGGGTTCGCTCTCGATCGGTGGGCGACATCACCGATCGAGCGGTGAGCCCGACGGTGGTCGCGGCCACCGGGCCGCGACCACCGTCATCACCCGGTCACTCCAGCGGCGCGGTCTCGGCCGTCTGCTTCCTCCCCGGGCCGAACAGCAAGCAGAACAAGGCGGCGGCCACCAGAACCACGGCGCACGCCACAAACGTGGTGCGCATGGCGCCCACGAAGCCGGTGGCGAAGGTGTCGCTGGTGACGCGCTCGTACAGCCTGGTCGCGGCCGGGGTCAGACCGTCCGGCGCCGTGGGCGGACGGAAGTGCTGCCCGGCGGCGGCGCTGTCGTCGATGAATCGCGTACGCAGCTGCTCCGGCAGCCGACCGGCGCGCTTCTCGGCCTCGCTGTGCAACGTCGAGGAGAGTCGGGCCGACAGCAGGGCGCCCAGTACGGCGGTGCCGAGGACACCGCCGATCTGCCGCGTGGTGCTGGAGACGCCGGAGGCCGCCCCGGCCAGCCGCGGTTCGACGCCGTCCATGGTGGCCTGCTGCAGGGGCGCGAACGTGGCGCCGCCGGCGATCCCGATGATGGTCAGACCGGGCAGCAGGCTCCAAGCGCTGCTGGTGGGCCCGGCCATCGCCACCAGTACGAGCAGGCCGACGGCCAGCAGCGTCACCCCGGCCATCAGGACGTACTTGCCGCCGAACTTGTCGGACAGCCGTCCGGCGTACGCGGAGCCGACCGCGGTGAGCACGGCGTTCGGCAGCACCACAAGACCCGTCTCCAGCGCCGAGTATCCGCGCGCCATCTGCAGGCTGCAGTCGATATGCGGCTACCGCCGCGTGGGCACCAGCACGAACATGATCCCGATCATGCCGAGCTGGAAGACGAAGCCGACCCAGTTGCCGACCGCGAAGTTGCGCGCCCGGAACAACGCCAGCGGCATCAAAGACCCTTCGCCCTGCTGCCGCTGCTGCCGCTGCTGCTGCTGCCAGAGGACGAACACCACCAGCAGCAGGACGCCCGCGACGACGACCGAGGTGATGCTGATCGGCCCGGCGATGGTGCCCCAGTCATAGCGCTCCCCCTCGATCAGGCCGAACACGATGCCGCTCAGCCCGGCGGTGACCAGCGCGACGCCGACCAGATCGAGCCGATGGGTGCGGCCCGAGCGCATGGGCGGCGCGAAGGTCAGCGCCAGCACGGCGGTGGCGATCCCGATCGGGACGTTGATGAAGAAGATCCAGCGCCAGCTGAAGTGAGCGAGCAGAAAGCCGCCCACAACCGGTCCGATGACCGGCGCGAAGCCCACGATCGCCCCGAACAGCCCGAACGCCCGGCCGCGCTGCCGTGGCGGGAAGATCGTCAGGATCGACGAAATGACCTGCGGAAACAGCAGCGCCCCGCCCAACCCCTGCAGCGCCCGCGCCGCCAGCAGCCGGCCCGGCGAATCGGCCAGCCCGCACAGCGCCGAGGCGACGGTGAAGCCGACGATGCCGATCACGTACAGCCGTCGGTATCCGAAGATGTCCCCCAGCCGCCCGGTGGTGATCAGCAGCACCGAGAAGACGAGCAGATAGCCGTCGATGACCCACAGCACCTGGTCGTACGAGGCGTCAAGGCTGTCGATCAGGGTGGGGACGGCGACATTGACGATGGATCCGTCGAGCAACGACATGAAGAAGCCGATGCACATGATCGCGAGAACCAGCCACGGACGTTGTGTGGTTGGTTGCTCCGCGGATGTGCCTGTGGATGTGCCTGTGGACTTGACTTCCGACACTCCGGAGACCTCCCTGAGGGAAGGGAGAACCGGAAGAGCCGACGGACGGACGCACGTCGCCACCATCACAGAACACCCTTCCCAGGATGTGGTGAGGTGACTTCCACCCTCCCCGTGTCATCCGGACCCGGGGGAAGCTGGTTGGCGAGGCGCGAGGCCCAACGGTGAGAAGCCGACTGGGAGCGTAACACGTGATGGTCTGCGCAGTCGGGTCAGCCGTCCCGTCGACGCACACCACCACCCACGCCGCCCGCCGGACTTTCGTCATACCGCAGTAGCGAACAGCTCGAGGTGCCCGCACTTGGGGCAGCGGAACGCCACTATCTGCCGCCGGGGGCGGCCGATCCGCTTGGCACCCCCGAAAATTCCCCGCTCCAGGCTCCTGCCCGGCTGGGACGGCGAAGATCCAGGCCCACGGTCGGTACGCCTGCGCAGCACTCACTGAAGGTTGCGCGGTCGCATCGAATCTTGATCGGTGACAGGCCAGCTCACGAGGTCATAGCTTGTGTAGTCCCGTGTACGGGCTGACGATTCGGACTTCGTGCGAGCCGAAGTCGACGAGCATCGCGGTCTCGTCCTCGACACCGATGACCCTGCCAAGGCCGTACCGGTCGTGTGAGACCCGTTCCCCTAGGGCAAAGTGCTTGGCCAGCGGAGCAACCGGGGCCTTGAAGGGGCTCGTGGACAGGTGGCGCCGGGGCGCGGATCGTTTCGTCATATGGGGCCAGTATGCGCCGTCGAGGTTCCTGAACGGTCAGGCCGGGAGTCTCCAACGTCGACTCGATCCGGCCATCAGGCGGTGGCCGGCGTCCATGCCGTGCACCTGCAGTCCGCGGAGAGGACATGCTGGCGGATGGCGGAGGCCCGGTTGAGCAGGAGATCGGCGACCGGGGCGGGGGACCCGGGATGGAGGTTCGCCGAGCCGTAGGAGGACCTGGTCTCCGTCATGGACCACGTCGTCGACGGCACCCCGTTACCGGCTCGCCCGGCGGCCACCGGTGGCCGTGCTGTTCACCGCCTGCTGCCGTGGCTGCGGTGCCGAACCTCGTGAACCACCTTGTCAGTACTGCTCGGTCTCGACGAACCCGGCGTCGCCGGCGCCAAAGGCGTCGGCGGCAGCAATGGGGTCGAATCCGGGCGGGCTGTCTTTGAAAGTCAGGCCCATGCCGGCCAGCTTCGCCTTGACCTCGTCGATCGACTTCGCACCGAAGTTGCGGATGTCGAGCAGATCCGCCTCCGATCGAGCCACGAGCTCACCCACCGAGTGGACGCCCTCACGCTTGAGGCAGTTGTACGAGCGGACGGTGAGCTCGAGCTCCTCGATCGGCAGTGCGAGTTCGGAGGCGAGGGCGGCGTCCGTGGGGGACGGGCCGATGTCGATGCCCTCGGCGTCGACGTTGAGCCCGCGGGCGAGCCCGAAGAGCTTGACCAGGGTCTTGCCGGCCGAGGCGATGGCGTCGCGCGGGTGCATGGCCGACTTGGTCTCGACGTCGACGATCAATTTGTCGAAGTCGGTGCGCTGCTCGACACGGGTCGCCTCGACCTTGTAGGTGACCTTGAGCACCGGGCTGTAGATCGAGTCGACCGGGATCCGGCCGATCTCCTGGCCTTGCTGTGTGTTCTGCACGGCGGACACGTAGCCGCGACCGCGTTCGACGGTCAGCTCGATCTCCAGCTTGCCCTTGGCGTTGAGGGTGGCCAGGACCAGGTCGGGGTTGTGGACCTCAACACCGGCCGGCGGGGCGATGTCGGCGGCGGTGGCCAGGCCGGGGCCCTGCTTGTGCAGGTACATCACGACCGGCTCGTCGTGCTCGGAGGAGACGACCAGCTGCTTGATGTTGAGGATGAGGTCGGTGATGTCCTCCCTGACGCCGGGCACGGTGGTGAACTCGTGCAGCACGCCATCGATCCGGATGCTGGTGACGGCAGCGGCGGGGATCGAGGACAGGAGGGTGCGGCGCAGGGAGTTGCCGAGGGTGTAGCCGAAGCCCGGCTCCAGCGGCTCGATGACGAACCGGGAGCGGTATGCGTCGACGACCTCTTCGGTGAGAGACGGGCGCTGAGCGATCAGCATGAGGTGGTGCCTCCGGTGTTCGGTGCCCGCTCTTTGATGCGGCACGGCAAGGATAGGGGTGGTGGGGGGGGGGCGCCGGCGGGCCAACCCCCCCCGGCGGGGCGGGGCGGTTGGGACACGGTG